>CAZBDC010000009.1:0-57407 GCA_964490575.1 uncultured Anaerolineaceae bacterium
CCACCACCCTATCCTACACTCTTTCCCTACACGACGCTCTTCCGATCTGAACCGCAAACCAATCGACAATCGTCTGCGCGGTATTTGGCCCCACCCCCTCCAGGCGGATCAGGTCGTCATAGGAAGCCTGGCTGAGCGCAGCGAGGTCCGGGAAGGCATGGGCCAGGTCACTGGCCAGAACCTCACCCACGCTAGGGATCCCCAGGGCGCCGATCAGGCGCTCCAGCGGTCGCTGGCGGGATCCGTCAATTGCCTGGATCAGGTTCTCGGCTTTCTTTTCGGCGAACCCTTCCAGGTTTAACAGGGCTTCTTTCTTCAAAGTATACAGGTCAGCCAGGTCACTCACCAGACCGGCTTCAACCAGTTGAACAACGTTGCGAATTCCCAGGCCAACGATATCCATCGCCCCACGCGAAACAAAATGCTCCAGGTTGCGAACCAGTTGCGCCGGGCAGGCATTATTGACACAGAACCAGGCTACCTCCCCTTCGGCCCGCTCGACCGGCTGGCCGCAGGACGGGCAGGTGGTGGGCGGCTGCCAGGGCTTTTCTGAGCCGTCCCGGGCATCCAGCACCGGGCCAATCACGTAGGGGATCACTTCACCCGCACGCTTGATCAGGACCCGGTCACCAACGCGGATATCTTTGTCAAAGATATAGTCAAAATTGTGCAATGTCGCCTGTTTGACTACCACACCGCCAATCTCTACAGGCTCGAGGGTCGCATAGGGCGTCAACACCCCGGTCCGACCAACGTTGACGCCAATGTCAAGCAACCTGGTGGTCTTTTCCTGGGCAGGGAACTTGAAAGCAATCGCACCGCGTGGATCACGGCCTACGTACCCCAGTTCGTCCACCAGGCGCAGATCATTGATCTTGATCACAATTCCGTCAGCTTCGAAGGGCAGCCCGGCGCGCAGCGTGCGCCAGCGTTCGACAGCCTCCACCACCGCACCAATGTCGGCGCAGTACTCGGCTTGCTCGGGGACCGGAAAACCGAGCCCCTTCAGGAATTGAAGCAGATCCCACTGCCGGTCGGGCACAGGGCCGTCCGTCGCCACAACCTGGTACACCAGCAGGCGAATCGGACGTGATGCAGTCAGGCTGGAGTCGAGCTGTCGCAGCGAGCCAGAAGCCGTATTGCGCGGGTTGAGGTAGGTCCGTTCTCCGGCCTCTGCCAGGCGCTGATTCAGCCTCTCAAAGTCAGCGATGTTGATGAACGCTTCACCGCGAACCACCAGGTTCGGCGGGGGTTTTGGCCCCCCAGGATCGACCGGGAGACGCAGCGGAAGCGCCCGCACGGTTCGTAAGTTCGGGGTAATATCCTCCCCCACTTCTCCATCGCCGCGCGTGGCGCCTAATACAAACCCCCCATCACGGTAATGCAGAACCACCGAAAGCCCGTCAATCTTGGGCTCAATGACAAAATTGGCCTTCTCCACCCGGTCATCGATCCGCACCAGACGCGCATACCAGGCTTGAAGATCTTCAAGACTGTATGCGGTTCCCAGGCTCAGGATGGGGCCCGGGTGTGCCACGCGCGGGAATTTTTCTGACGCAATCCCGCTGACTCGCTGGCTGGGCGAAGACGGTGAGACCAGGTCCGGGTGAGCAGCCTCAATCTCGCGTAAGCGATTCATCAGGCGATCGTATTCGGCGTCACTGACGACCGGATCATCGAGCACATAATAGCGATAATCGTGGTAGTGGATTTCCTGGCGTAGTTGTTCAAGTTCCTGGCGAATATCCGCTGAATTCTCCATATCGTCTCCCTCGATCAGGCTCTCAGCGATTCTACCATTTTCCTGCAGCAGGCGGTCATGCTTTCGGCTTTAGCAATGACTGCTCAACACAGAACAGGCATAAAATTAAACCAAAACTACTCCGCCACAGGGACAAGAGGCGCCTTCTACCACCCAGGCTGAACACTGACAAAAAAATATGATTTTTTACCGGATTGCCTTCCTGAAGATTGATGCTAAACTTAATTTCAAGTCCAAGAATCCCCCTGGGACGAACAGTCCCGATTGAATGCTAGTGGAGGTATGATGAGCGGAGGAAAAACAATTGCCTATATTGGTGCGGGGATCCTGATCCTTTTTGGTGTGCTGTTTATCCTGGCCACTTTTTCGGCCCAGGGCCAGTTGGGATGGCTGCTGGTTGGGATCGTGCTGGTCGCGATTGCTTTCGGGCTGATCTGGTTTGCATCGCGCAAGCCCAAGGTGGAAACACCCGGCAGCGTAACCTATAAGGTGGATCTATCCGGCGACGTTAACCTCGAATCGTTGAAATGTAAGTCGTGTGGGGGAACGCTGACATCCGAAAACGTAAAAATGACCGCTGGGGCACCCGTGGTCACCTGCCCTTACTGTGGAACCATCTATCAACTCACAGAAGAACCGAAGTGGTGAGCCTGTTGTTGAGGTGCGCGAACAAGCACAAGCGCAGATCAAGCCAGACTGTAATAAACCTCATGGAGTATGGAATGCCAGAAAATGCGAAAAAGCGTGGGGAAGCGGGGGGACTGCGCCGGGTTATTTGCGTGATGCTGGTTTTATGGGTTCTGATAACCCTGTCCTTCCAACCGGCCTTTGCCCAAACCTATCTTTTTTCGGTGCCGGAGTCGACCGTCGACGTTTACGTCAACGAGGACGGATCTGTTTCCATCGAATATTACTATCTGTTCCAGAATGATCGCAGCGCCAGCCCAATTGACATCGTCGACATTGGCATGCCAACAACCAGTTACGACCTGGGAAGTGTCTCTGCGACCATCGATGGCCAACCAGTCCTGCGGATTACCCGGTCCGAATACGTCGACCCGGGTGTTGAGATCCACCTGGGCCAGTACCAGATCCATCCGGGGGATAGGGGTGAACTGCGGGTTAGCATCGGCCGGGTCGAGCGAATTTTGTTTAAAACCAACGAAACCGAAACAGACGAGCCTTACGCCAGCTTCCAGTTTCAGCCCAATTTCTTTGGAAGCGAGTTCGTCACCGGGCAGACCAGTATGACGGTAACCTTGCACCTGCCGGTGGGTCTCGAAGAAAACGAGCCGATTTACTTCCAGCCCAGCAACTGGCCGGGAGTCAATGAACCCGACAGTGGATATGACAACCAGGATCGCGTCTTCTACCGTTGGTCCGCGGGCAATACCAATATTTCCAGGCAGTACGTGTTCGGCGCGGCTTTCCCGGCCCGGCTGGTCCCTGAGGCGGCGTTGCTGACCGAAGTCCCCTTCACTATCGACAGCGACGTGATCTGCCCGGCCATGTTCTGCCTGGGATTTGCCGGTTTCATGGCCCTGACCATTTACGCCGGGATCAAAGGGGAGCGCAAGCGCCGGCTAGAGTACCTGCCGCCGAAAGTCTCCGTCGAAGGCAACGGAATCAAGCGCGGGCTAACCCCCGTCGAAGCAGCCATTGTCATGCAGCAGCCAATGGACAAAATCCTGACGATGATCCTCTTCTCAGTGATCAAGAAAGGCGCCGCGAAGGTGATCGCGCGTGACCCAATGAAAATCCAGGCAGCCCAGACGCTGCCCGAGGATCTCCGGCCCTACGAGGCAGAGTTTATCAAAGCCATGGCCGATAACAAGCCAGCTGCCCAGCGCCGGATGCTGCAGGATATGATGACCGGGCTGGTGAAAACTGTCTCAGAAAAAATGCGCGGTTTCAGCCGGAAAGAAACGGTCACCTATTACCAGGATATCATGCGCAAAGCCTGGCAGCAGGTTGAGCAGGCCCAAACGCCCGAGCTAAAGATGCAGATGTTCGACGATGCCATGGATTGGACCATGCTCGATAAGAACTTCGATGACCGCACTCGCGAAACATTCGGACCACGCCCGGTGATCGTCCCAACCTGGTGGGGCAACTTTGATCCAACCTACAGCGGCGGATCAGTCGCAACCGCCGCCAGGCCGACGATCTCCGTGCCCAGCGCCGGCAACAAGCCTCCGCAGGGCGTCTCGCTGCCTACCCTGCCAGGAGGGGACTTCGCCGCATCGATGGTGGGCGGAATACAATCCTTCTCCTCGAATGTGGTGGGTGACCTGACCAGCTTCACCGGCGGGGTAACCGCGAAAACAAACCCGGTCCCTAAAAAAACCTCCTCAACAAGCGGACGGCGCGGCGGGGGCGGAGGGGGAGGGCGTTCGTGCGCCTGCGCATGTGCATGCGCCGGTTGCGCCTGTGCCTGCGCTGGTGGCGGGCGATAAGCCCGGGCACTCGAAGGAGTTGCGATGGGCTTCATTCAAACGCTGCGCTCGAAACTTGCTGAACAGCGCAGTCTCCCGACCGGGCATAACGCCGGGCTGCCAGCCGCCGGAGTGTACCACTACCGGCGAGAAAACGAGACCGGCAAAGCCCGCATCCACCTGCGCATTGAAACCAGCGGCAGCGGTCTGCTGCTGGTCAATGCCAGCCGGGCATACCACCTCAATCCTTCCGCCGCGGTCATGGCCTATCTGAGCCTGGAAGGCTGCCCGGAAGATTCGGTAGTTCGGACGCTGACTCGCCGCTACCGGGTGAAAAGCGCCCAGGCCCGGCAAGATTACCATGATTTCTGCGCGCAGTTATCCTTGATGACCGACCCGGCTGAACACTGCGCAGTTTGCGAGCTGGACCTGGAAACCAGCGCCCCATTTTCCGCCCGCCCCTCCGCGCCTTACCGGATGGATCTGGCCCTCACCTACCGCTGTAACAACAACTGCGCCCACTGCTACAACGCCCGGCCTCGCCAGGGCCCAGAACTGAGCACAGGCCAATGGAAAAATATCCTCGACAAGCTGTGGGAAACCGGAATTCCGCACGTGGTCTTCACCGGTGGGGAACCAACGCTACGCCCGGACCTGGTCGAGTTGATTGCTCATGCAGAGGCAAACGGTCAGATCACCGGCATCAACACCAATGGGCGCAAGCTGAAGGACCCGGAATACCTGGAGCAATTGGTTGCGGCCGGATTGGATCACGTGCAGATCACCCTGGAGTCACACGACCCGGCTATCCACGACAGGATGGTGCGTGCTGTGGGAGCCTGGGATGACACGGTGGCCGGCCTGCGCAATGCCCTGGCAGGGAAGCTTTATGTGATGACCAACACCACCATGCTGCAGCATAACGCTCCTTTCCTGGCCGAGACGCTCGAATTCCTGGCGAACACCGGCGTGCCCACCGTTGGTTTGAATGCCCTGATCTACTCAGGACACGGGCTGGAAGTCAACACCGGGCTGGCAGAAAGCGCGCTTCCGCCTCTGCTTGAAATGGCGCGGGCGCGTACCACCCAAAACGGGCAGCGGCTGGTCTGGTATACCCCGACTCAATACTGCCACTTCGATCCTCTCCAACTTGACCTGGGCGTAAAAGGCTGCACCGCGGCGCTTTACAACATGTGCGTAGAACCAGATGGAAGTGTGTTGCCCTGCCAGTCTTACTATCAATCCCTTGGCAACCTGCTGATCGATCCATGGGAGAGCATCTGGAACCACGATTTGGCCGTGACACTGCGAGAACGGCGCAACCTGCCGCTCGAATGCCAGGCGTGCGTGCTGCTGCTTGAATGCGGCGGCGGCTGCCCGCTGGCACGCCAGGCCAATCCTGACCTTCGGCCTCACACAATCTATGACCCAATCGACGGGATTTACAGCCATCCGCAAAGGGAGGTCTTATGAACGTGTTCCGCAATATCTGGGAGCGCTTCTTCTCGCCTATTCAACCGCTGCCAGCCGGCATCTACCATTATCAGGCGCCGGACGAATCGCCTTACCCTTACCGCCTTCATCTGCGCATCGAGCCAGATGGCCAGGGTATCTTAATTGTCAACGCCAGTACGGTCGTTCACCTGAACCCAACCGCGGCTGAATATGCCTATCACCTGGTGAATCAAACCTCCGATGAAGAGGCAGTCGAGAGGATGGCTCGGCGCTATAATGTGCGCAAGGAGATTGTCAGGCGCGATTACCAAGATCTGCTGGAGCGCCTGCAAACCCTGGTGGAAACCCCTGACCTCGACCCGGTGGCCTTCCTCAATTTTGACCGCCAGGAACCTTACAGCGCGGCGTCCAGCGCGCCCTACCGGCTGGATTGCGCGCTAACCTACCAGCTTCCAGATGAAGGCGTGCGCAACCTGGCTCCGCGCGAGCGGGTCGAACGCGAGCTGACAGGCGCGGAATGGCAGCAGGCTCTGGACAAAGCCTGGCAGGCTGGCATCCCTCATGTCATCTTCACCGGCGGTGAGCCCACTCTGCGCTCCGATCTGTGCAGCCTGATCGCCTACGCAGAAAAGCTGGGTATGGTGAGCGGGCTGATCACAAATGGCCTGCGCCTGGCAGAGCCTGGATACCTGCGTGAACTGCTTCAGTCTGGGCTGGACCACGTGATGCTTCTGCTCGACCCGGAAAACGACACCTGCTGGAAAGCCCTTCGCGATGCCCTGGCCGAGGATATCGCCATTACCGTCCACCTGACTCTCTCCACACAGATAATCCCGGAATTTAACCAGACGCTCGATCGCCTGGCGCAGCTTGGCGTGCAGAACTTGTCGTTAAGCGCTGAGACGCTCGCGCTGAAAGATGCGCTGCGCGCGAAACGCGACGCAGTCGCCGAGCGGCACATCCACCTCGTGTGGGATCTGCCAGTGCCCTACTCGACCTTTAACCCGGTAGCAGTCGAACTGGCCGAGCCGCTCCCGGCCGTCGACGCGGTCGCAAATGGCCCGGGCCGGGCCTGGTTGTATGTTGAACCAGACGGAGATGTGCTCCGCGGGCAGGGCTACTCGCAGGAAGTGCTGGGCAACCTGCTGCGCGAACCCTGGCCCGCCATCTGGGCCAGGGTTCAGCAGGCCCGGTGAGCCTTGCAGCGCTCGATCGAGGACTGGCACGTCCGCTTCATGCAGCAGGCCGGCTGGACCGGTCAGCTGCGGCGCTACCTGCTTAACCGGTTGAATCTGGACCGTAAAAGCCGGGTCCTGGAGGTAGGCTGCGGGACTGGGGCGATCACCGCAGCGTTGAGCGAGGAAACGCCGGCCAGAATTTTTGGCCTGGACCTGAACCTGTCCTTCCTGGGCCTGGCGCGCCAGCACGACCGTGAAACCGCCTTCTGCGGTGGAAATGCGCTGGCGCTCCCGTTTCCAGACAGGTGCTTTTCGGCCGTGGTTTGCCACTTTTTCTTGCTGTGGATTGCGGATCCAGCCTGCGCCCTGACCGAAATGGCGCGGGTCACCCGTCCAGGCGGCGCTATCATTGCCCTGGCCGAACCCGATTACGGCGGGCGGGTCGACTTTCCACCGCAGCTGGACGAGTTGGGCAACCGGCAGGCGGAAGCGCTCCGGCAGCAGGGAGCAGCGCCTGGTAGGGGTCGCGAACTGGCCGGGCTGTTCCACGCAGTTGGGCTTCAGGCAGTGGAAACGGGCGTTTTGGGCGGGCAGTGGCAGGGACCGCCCAACCTGGCTGATATCGAGGCAGAATGGGCCACCCTCGAAGCCGATCTGGCGGGAAGTGTGCCTGCCGAACTTCTGGCTGAGTTTAAGAAAATCGACCTGGCCGCCTGGCAGGCCGGGTCACGGGTATTGTTTGTGCCAACCTTTTACGCTGTCGGAAAGAAAGCTGGGCAGGTTTGACCCGGTGCTGCTCACCAGATCACGCCATTGACTACCTTCAAAAGGGTTGCAAAAACGAAAAGTTGGGGCTATAATATCCTTCGTTCGGGGCGTGGCGCAGCCCGGCTAGCGCGCTTGCATGGGGTGCAAGAGGTCGAAGGTTCAAATCCTTTCGCCCCGACCAAATACAGCCGAAAACCGCTTGGATCGTTTGTCTCACGGCCCAAGCGGTTTTGCTTTTAATCCCCATCTCTGTTTTATCCCCAAGATCCTGACAACCTAAAAATTGCGGGCTTCGTTCGTTTTGTACAGAAACACCACTTGACAGGATAAAAAAAGCCCATATAATTACAAATATCTAATAATATTAGATTATCAAATAATATTAGAATAACAAATGGACACAAGTACAAGCACTCTTCAACCTCTTTCTCCCCACCGCCAGCGAAAATACGATGCGATGGTGCACAAAATCCTGGATATGGCGCGGGCCATCATGCGCGAACAGGGTGTCGCGGCCCTATCGATACAAGAGCTTGCTCGCCGGCTGGATCTGCGCGCACCCTCTCTCTATCACTATTTCGCCAGCAAAATGGAAATTTATGATGCACTCTTCCGTTTTGGTTTCACATTGTTCGAAAGTCAAATGGAACAAGCTCTTCAGGATCCAAAAACCTGGCAAGAGTACGCGCGGAAGAGTTTTGAAGGTTACCTGAGCTTTGCCCAACAAAACCCTGATCTGTATCAGCTGTGTTTCGAGCGCCCGGTGCCCGGCTTTGCGCCTTCTGAAGAAAGCCTCCAGGTAAGTGTAAAAATCCTTCAGAAGTCATACCGGCGAGCAGAGGAATTCAAGAGAACCATTCATTCTGATCTTTCGCCGCAGCAGCTGGTCGATTTACTCATTGCCATCATGCACGGGATCACAGCCATGCATCAATCAAACGAACCAGAGTTACCGCCAGGGCAGGGCCGGTTTGGATCCTTGATCCCGGCCGCTCTGGATTTGCTAGAAAAGGCATGGTCGCAACCATAAGCCATGCTGCAGCCCAAATTTTGATCAGCTTTATCAGGAGGAATAGATGGTATCTATTATTGCCCCTCTCGGGATCCAAAATGCTGCAACCATACCGTATGTAACACCAGACGAGGCATACTCACTGCTTAACGTTGAGTTGCACCGGCTGCTTGCCCTGCTGGAAATACTTGGCCCTGACGATTGGGCAAAGCCAACCGCTTGCACGCTGTGGAATGTCCGTGACATGGTGGCCCACCAGACCGGCGGGTATGCCAGCGGGGTCAGTTACCGCGAGATGATTCGCCAGTACAGCAGCCTGCCAAAGCGCGGACAGCTTCCGGAAGATGCTGTCAACGAACTGCAGATTCGGGAGCGTGCGGAGAAAACCCCGGCCGAATTAATCGCCGAACTGCGTTCAGTTGGACAGGCGGCCATTCATAATTGGGCTTACCGGTTCAATCTCGCAAAATTAATTGCTATCCCACACCCAGTTGGGGGAGTACTCTCCTTGCGCCACTTGATGACAGTCATCCATAGCCGCGATACGTGGATGCACCGCCTGGATATTTGCCGGGCGACCGGCCGGTCCTTCGAGCAAACTGCCGGGCATGATGGCCGAATAGCGGCGCTGGTGATGTTGGACGTAGAAAAAGCGTTGCGGAATAAACTTGGTGGGAAATCAATCTTGTTTAATTTAGCTGGAACCGCCGGAGGGGCCTGGCTGATCGGGCAGAGTGAACCATCAGCTATTGTCCAGATGGATGTCCTGGAATTTAATATCTTGGTCTCCGGCCGCAACCACCTGGATCAAGCGCTTTCATTCGCCGCCATAACAGGTGATCACAACTTTGCCACCCAGGCGCTTAAAAACCTGCTGATCCTTTTCTAGCGCGGGCTATATTCGCGTGGCTGCCGGAGGCTGTCCAAAAAGAGCGTTTGAACAGCCTCCGTTTTAAAAATCGTTAACGCATGCGGGGATTCAAAGCGTCATTCAAGAAATCGCCGAGTTGATTCCATCCAATCCCAAATATCGTCAGCGCCAGGGTGGCCGGCAGAAACAACCACCAATAGGTCAGGATGCTTCCTCCGGGGCCAATGATCCAATCGCGCCCCCCAACCAGCACCATTCCCCAAAGCGAACCACCTCCCATGCCGATAAAGGTGAAAGTGGCCTGTAGCAGGACCATTCCACCGATGTCCCGGGCAGCCAGAACGATGATAGGCGCAGTGGAATTTGGGATCAAATGCCTGAACATAATCGTTGATGCACTTCCCCCCAGCGCCCGGACCGCCTGGACATATTCTGTTTGCATGGTCCTTCGGACGACCGTGTTCATGATGCGGGCGTAAGATGGCCAGGAAAACAAAATTAAAGCGATCATGACCGGGTCGATTTCCTGTAAATACACCAGCCAGGCAGCCAAATCTTCGGGAGCAAAAACATGGATCCCTTGAGGCCCCGAGAAAATGCTGACCCCGGCCTGGTTGAGCGCAATGGAGATCATCTGTTGGATGAAGACAACGCCGGCAATCACAGGAAATGCCAGGAAGGCATCCGTCATGCGCATAAAAAAGCCGTTGATCAGACCTCCAAAATAAGCGCTGGCTGTGCCGATCAACATGCCAATAACTGCGGTGAAGATCACCGTCGCCAGCCCAAAGACCAGGGCGGAACGAGTTCCCCAGACCAGGGCATGATAGACGCTTACCTGGCCAGGCAGCGTGCCTAAAGGGGCTTCCAGGCTGGGAGGGTGCGGGCGTTTATCCAATGCTCCCTTGCCCACGATCTTTAACGGGCCAGGGTTTTCGGGATCTCGGGGCGCAAGAACCGGGGCAGCAACCGCAATAAATATGAAAATTGACACGAGCAATAACCCGACCCAGTTCTGCCAGTGAGCGAAAATCCGGCGCGAGGCTTTCAATGGAAATCTCCCTTTGCGCGGACGCGCGGATCCAACACGGCCTGGATAAGATCCAAAATACTCATCAGGATCAAAACAACGATTACACTGTAGATAGCAAACCCCATCGCAGCCGGGGCATCCGGGATATACTGCATGCTGCGCACTGCGATAACCGAGATCCCATGGAAGTTATAGATTATTTCCACCACAAACACGCCGGTCAGCAGGGAAGCAGCCGAGAGCAAACTGCTGGTCAGCGCCGGGGCAATCGCGTTTCGAAGCGTGTGGCGCCAGATAATCCTCTTCCCGGGTACGCCATGGGCTTTGGCCGCAGTGACATATTCTTTTTGCAGTTCTTCAATCATGGTTACTCTGGTAATCCTGCCAAGAATAGCCCAATGACTGATCGCCAACGTAAAAATTGGCATAACCAGGTGCCGGAGAGCATCCAGGCTGACCTCCGGCCTGCCATTTAACAGTCCGTCGATCGTTAGCAGGCCGGTATACTGGAGAAACTGGTCTGAGTTGATCATTTGCTGCATCATGGGGTTGGTTCGTCCAGGTGCAAACCAGTAGAGCCTGACATAAAAAAGCGCCAGTAACACGAGCGCCAGGATAAAAGGCGGTAAAGACGTTGCGATAAAAGCCGTCAGGCGGAATTGATGGTCAACCGGCTGGTTCTGCCTGGAACCGGCTATGACTCCGCTGATCAACCCGAGCGGGATAAATGCCAGGATGGAATACAGAGTCAGTTCAGCTGTCGCCGGGGCCCGCCTGAGGATAGCCGTCAGCACATCTTCATGAAGCGTCGGGCTGTACCCCCAATTGCCCTGGATAAGGTTGGCGACCCAGGAAATGTACTGCACCGGATAAGGGTCGTTCAAATGGTGTCGCTCAATTATCTTCTCGAGTAATTTCTGGTACTGCTCCTCCGTCACGCGAGGAGAGAGGTTCTTGGGCATGTACAAAGTCGCCCGCGTCTCCGCCGGCGTCAGCATCACGACTGCATATAAGACTGCTGTTATGATGATCAATGTTAACGCAAAGGATAATACTCGCCGGATTAAATAGCGCAAAAGAGGGAGCATCAGGATAGCCAATCGGTAGATAGGTTATAAATTTTCACTCGGCCAGGTAGCCCCCAGCCTGCGCCCGCTCCAGGACCGCCTGGATCGTCTCAACCAGCTTTCTGGCAGACTCTAAGCTCAATTCTACAGCTACCCGTGCACCGGGGCCTTGTGCTTCGTTCACAAAATCAATATTTAAGGCATGTTCAAAAGGCGCGTCAAAGGGATGGTCATACGAAACATCAGCCTCGCGCAATAGAAACCACCCGCCCGCGCCTTTGCCACTGCCCTCGATCTTCACTTGCTGAGCGATCATTGTGCACATCATCATTCTCCTATTCTCAGCGCCCGGCTGTTCCTAAGTATCTCGCAAAGAAAACGAAGATTTTGTTCCATCCATCGACCGCCTGCTCCTGCCGGTAAGAGGGTCGATGATCGTAGAAGAATCCATGGCCTGCATTCGGGTACATATGAAACTCATAGCGTTTGCTAAATTTCTTCAGTTCTTTTTCGTGGATAGCAACCTGCTCCGGAGTGGGGCTGTGATCTTCTTCACCAAATAATCCCAACAGAGGAACTTGTAGATTTTCGGTATAACGCAGCGGGGAGACCGGTTGGAATGGCGTGAGATCTTCATCGCGCATGACCACCCGCCCACCCCAACAGTCGACCACCGCATCAAACACCGTCGTCTGGCAGGCTGCCAGGTAAGCGTGCCGTCCGCCGGAGCAGGTGCCGAAAACACCCACTTTTCCATTAGAAATCGGCAGCGAACGTAAGAATTTCGCCGCGCCTTCCAGATCCCCAACCGCCTGGTCATCGGGTACGCCGCCCGCCGCGCGCGCTTTTGCTGCCACATCTTCGGGTGTGCCATGGCCAACCCGGAAGTATAGATTAGGGCAAATGGCCGCATACCCCTGGCGAGCAAAGCGCAGCGTGGCTTCTTTATACCAGGTATCCCAACCCGGCAGATGATGGACCAGGACAACCCCCGCAAATGGCCCGGCCCCCAGCGGGCGAGCGAAATAGGCATTGATCGGTTCGTCCTGGCTGCCGTGGATCATCACTGTTTCAGCCAACAAGCCTTCATACATGTCAGTCTGGTACATGTCTGCTGCTCCTTTATTTTTGTTCAGGTAACTCGCGCCGTTTTACAGCCCGGAGAACGAGCGTTTTTCCTCGCGGGATGAACTCGATCTCTGCTGCTTCATCCCGCGCTAGGATCCAGCCGGTCAATCTTTCGCGACCACTTCAATCCGATCCTTGCCGCCATAGAAATCCCACCAGGGTTTCGCGCCATCGGCCAGCACTTCATTCAGGGCCTGGATATTTTGGGCACCGCGTTCCTTCAGCCACGCACGCAGGGCCTGGGCGCCACCTGCTGCATACACGGGAATACCATCCTGCCAGGTCGCCCGGCCACATAGAACCCCGGAGAATGGTGTGCCAGCTTCGGCGGCCATTTGCAGCGTTTCTCGGAAGATCTCATCGGTTACCCCTGCGCTAAGATAAATAAAGGGAACCTGCGACTCTTGTGCCGCAGTTCGAAAATGATCCATTGCCTCTTTGCGGCTGTAAGCTACCTGCCCATCCAGATTGGCCTTTGAGCCTTCCACGTAGCGAATATTTACCGGGACTTCCACTTTCAACACGTCCACACCGTACTGGGGTTGTGAAAATTCTCGCATGGTACCGGCTACTTTGGCTGGTTTCGCGAAGGCATAAGCCAGGCTCTTTTCATTGCCAATTTCATCGGAATAGGTGACTGGCTCCAGGAAGAAAGGCACATCCAGCCCGCGGCATTCGGCCCCGACCCGCTCGATGAAGGCATGTTTGACAAGGTTTATTTCAAGCAGGTCATCGGGGTCGTAGTATAAAAGCAGCTTAATCACGTGCGCGCCGGCTGCCACCAGCCGCCGCACCGACCACGCCGGCAGCAAATCGGGCAGGCGACCTTTGACGGTTGCATCATAACCAGTTTGCTCGTAGGCTAAAAGTACACCCTTTCCAGGGGCGCGGCGACCGACCGCCTCAAGTCCATACTCGGGGTCCAGCAAAATTGCGCTTGCATAGGGGGTTAACTCTTCGGCCACCAGGGACTTAAATTCGTTCATCTCAGCAGCAGTGGTCTCACCGCCCTTCGCTTTAGCAATCGCCTTTCGCAGCGATCCGCGCTGGTCGATCGCAAGCGCCGCAATTACACCCTGGGGATTCGCCACCGCGTTGATCCCCAGGAATTTTCCCTTGCTCATTCTGATCTTATCCATCCGGTGCACTCCATAAAAATTCTATTTTTATACCTGGTTCGTTTTGGGTGGGCGACTTCGTCGGCCACCCAAAACGAACGAAGCCCTGAAAACTTCTCCGGGCAGGCCATTCCAAGCCAATCACCGGCCTCTGGTAAATTATTCTATATCATTCTATCAACAAATTGATCCCATAACTGGTCAAATGGATATTGACGATCCCATCGGTTTCTGCTATCCTACATGTCGAGACTAAAGAGAGAAGAGTTCGGCAGTGATTCGCACACGGTAAGCACATCCACCTGTTTTGTCCCATTAACCGGGACGTGATCCTCTTTTATTCGTGGCTTTTTTGCACAGGAGGCAGGGATGCTTACCGTTCATCGTTTAAGTAAGTCGTACAATCTCCAGGTTCTTTTTGAAAATGTATCGTTTTCCCTGACCGCGGGAGAACGGGTAGGGCTGGTCGGGCTGAATGGTTGTGGAAAAACCACCTTGCTGCGCATCCTGGCTGGCCTGGAGCAGGCAACCGGCGGGCAGGTCAGCCACCCACCCGAGGTCCGGCTCGGTTATCTTCCGCAAGGATTTGAACCCGACCCAATCGCGACGGTGGGCGAAATCATCGGGCAGGCTGCTGGCAGCCCAGAGGGCCTTGAAGAAGCGTTAGCTTCCACAGCCGAACATCTGGTCCACCAGCCGGACGATACGCAGCTCCAACTCCGCTATGATGAGATTCTCCGCCGGATCGAGGCAGATGAAGCCGGTCGCACCGCCGAGATCCTATCAGGCCTGGGCCTGGCAGGGATCGATCCGAATCTGCCGGCCCGGCTTCTCAGCGGCGGGCAGAAAACGCGTCTGTCCCTGGCGCTGATCCTACTCGGCAGCCCACAAATTCTGCTGCTGGATGAGCCAACCAACCACCTCGACATCGCCATGCTCGAATGGCTGGAGGAATGGATCGCAAACAGCCCGTGCGGCGCCCTGATCGTCTCGCACGACCGGACCTTTCTTGACAACACGGTGACCCGCATCCTGGAAATGGAACGGGGCGCAGTACGAGAGTTTACCGGCAATTACAGCGCCTATCTGGAACAGCGCCGGGCTGAGATCGACAGGCAGTGGGCGGCCTATAAAGATCAGCAGATGGAGATTCACCGGATGGAGCAGGATATCGCCCGGGTAAAGGCCCAGGCGGCCTTCACTGAACGGCAGGCCAGTTCGATTCGGATCGGCGGGAGAGATTTTAAAGCCAAAGGCTACAAATCTTACCAGCAGGGCATAGCCAAAAAAGTCGCCCGAAAGGCGGTTTCGCGTGAGAAAAAGCTGGAAAGATACCTCGACGATGAAGAACGGGTAGAAAAACCGCAGCGTTCCTGGCAGATGCGCATGGCCTTCGAAGAAACGCCTCACCTGGGCCGCACCGTGATTGAAACAAACGACCTGGCCGTTGGGTATGCTGCGCTCCCTCCGCTGCTTGCAGGCCTGAACCTCCAACTGCGCGCTGGCCAGCGAGTCGCCCTGACGGGGCCAAATGGAAGCGGGAAAACCACCCTGCTGCGCACGATTACCGGTGAAATCCCGGCCTTAAGCGGCGAAATCCACCTGGGTTCCAGTGTAAGGATCGGGTATATGTCGCAGGATCAGTCCGGTCTCAACCCCGATCAGACACCGGTGGATACGATGATGGACCATTTTTCCAACCAGACGGAGGCGCGCACCTTCCTGGCTCAGTTCCTGTTCAAAGGCGACGAGCCGCTCAAGCCAATTGCCCTGCTGAGCTATGGGCAGAGGGCGCGGCTCATGCTGGCCCGGCTGGTGGCAGAGGAATGTAATTGCTTGCTGCTGGACGAACCGGTCAACCACCTGGACATCCCCAGCCGCACGCAGTTCGAGGATGCCCTGCGCCAGTTTAGTGGCGCGGTCCTGGCAATCGTCCACGACCGCTACTTTATCGAGCGGTTTGCAGACGAAGTATGGTGGGTTGAAGATGGAGGGATCCGCCGGATCTTACAGAATACCGGGTTTTAGGTCGCCATGCTGGTCGAACCACAGCCCGGCGCACGCATCCAGGGCCCGCACAACTTCCGCGGGCAGCGAAGTCGAAACAGAGCGAGACCGCAAGGCGATGGGCAGGCCGCGTTTCGCCAGGAGATACTTTGAGCCCAGCGGGTGCACAACCCGCTGGACCATCTCCATGGCGCATAATTGAGCGTGCCTGCTTTCTGCCTGCGGGTCCCCGGACGCCGCAGCATCGATGACGCCTGCAACCAGGTCGGGCAGCCAGATCGTGGCGATACTCATCGTGCCTGGGCTGCCGGCCCGGATGGCTTCAAGCAGATAGGGCGTGTTTGCCTGGAGCAGGGCAAGCGGCGAACCCTGGGTCACCTGCAGGATCCGGTAAATTTTTGCCAGGTCGCAGCTGGTTTCCTTAAACGCAACAAAACGGCCAGTGCGAGCCAGTTTGGCGATCAGGTCGATTCCCAGGTGGTAAGATTTCGGCACAGGGCACTCATAGAGACCCAGCGGCGCCTGAACCTGCCCGGCCATCTCCATCAAGTATCGTTCCAGCTCGCTATCGGTTGTGATCCAGTCTGGGACAACCAGCATGACGACATCCACACCGGCATCAGCCATCCGCTGGCAGGCGCTGGCATGGTCCGCGAATGTGTCCCCCAGGTTACCGGTCGCGGCAACTGGCACACGTCCATTCGTCTCTCCCACAGCAACTTCCACAAGCTGCAGCCGCTCGTTGGGATCCAAATGAAACATTTCACTGGAAAGGCAGTTCGCATAAAGCCCCCCAACCCCATGGTTCAAGTACCAGGAAATCATCTCGCGGTAGACAGAGCGGTCGATCCGCATTTGCGCATCAAAAGGGGTGATCATTGTTGGCCAGGCGCCTGCAAAACGGGACATTCTAAGACCTCCGGGAAATTTCGTGGTATCATTCAAGCCATCTTTCTAATGATAATCCTTAATGATGGTGAAACGAATGAATTTTAACCGATCTATCACCGGCAGATTGTTGATTACCCTGTGCCTGGTCGCAGTTCTTGCAGCCGGTTGTGCTTCTCCTACCCCGCCACCGCCCTTGCCGACGATCGACCCGGCCACCTATGTCGCGGCCGCCGTCGAAACGCTCAGCGCGCAAATCACAGAGGAAGCCCTTCGCAACCCGACCGATACACCGGTCCCACCGACCGATACACCCGTGCCGCCGACTTCGACGCCAGAACTGCCAACCCTGACGCCGACCCTGGCCATTTCACTGACCCCAACAGCCACTCAGCCACCGCCGCTCTCCAGCCAGTTCTTATACGCCACCACATATCCTGAAAATAAGCGTGAGTACGTGCCAAATGAGAAGTTCGGCCTGGCATTAGGGTTTATCAACAATGGATCTATCACCTGGGAACCTGGCTATCGATTGAAATTGGTCAATTTCGAAGGCGAAGTTACCGTCGCGCCAGAAGCTGAGTTGGGCCAGGCAATTGCGCCTGGACAGAAGGCCGAGTTTAACTTGTGGGCCTTCGGCTCCGAAACGCTCGGCCAGCATACCTGGTACTTCCAACTTTACTCCAGCCAGGGCGTTCCTGTGCCAGGCGGATTCGCATATTTCTCCTACGTTTCAAAGTAAGCGTTTGATTGGCCAGCCGCCTGCCGTCCATCTGGCGTAATTTCCTCAAGCCTGGAAGCCTGGCAATCTTGAACCGAAGATTTACCTTCACTGCCGCTCACCCATTTTGGTTGAAGCGGCTGTGCCTGGTATGCATTCTGGCAACCGGTGCAGGGCTGCGATTCTATCAACTTGGCCGGGATAGCCTCTGGCTGGATGAAGCCGGGGTCGCCTATGCAGCTCGCGCCGAATCATTGGGGGACATGCTATCAGTTGTGCGCTCCCATGTCCTGGCCATGCCGCTGGATTACCTGATTGTCTGGCTGGTTGGCAGGTTCAGCCAAACCGAGCTGGCGTTGCGCATTCCGGCAGCACTCTGGGGCTGCCTGACCCTGTACCTGGCTTACCGCTTCTTCAGGCGCTTCACAAGCCGCTCACCTGCCATACTGGGGCTACTGTTTTTAACCCTATCGCCGCTGCATATCCAGTATTCCCAGGAAGTTCGCTTCTACGCTTCGCTTGTATTTTGGTACCTGCTTGCTTCATTGCTTCTGTGGGATGCTCTCCAGCAGCCCACCCGCGGGCGTTGGATTCTTTTCTGCGGAGCTGGGATCTGCGGAGTCCTTTTCCATCCATACGTTTTATTTTCCTTGATCAATGGCCTGGTGTGGTTTCTTCTGGCTGGTCCGGCGCTGTGGAAAGATGCAGAACGGCGCGTAAGATATATGCTTTCAGCCTGCCTGGTCCTGCTCGCTTTTCTGGGCGGTTACCTGACCTTCAGCGCCAGCAATTTCTTCAACATTCCGTTGTTCGCTTTCGAAAACTCATTTCTCACAGCAATTGCAACGGGATTCGGCTGGCTGCCATTTTTCGCCGGCCAACCGGGTTTGAGCTGGGTCTGGGGTTTTCTATTTGGCGCAATGCAAATTCTCGGGGCCTGGACGGTCATAAAGGCTAACCCGCGGTCGCCGTTAGCCGGGCTTGTCTACAGCCTGCTGATCCAGCTTGCGGCTGTGCTTGGGTCTGATCTGCTTGGAAAGTACTTTTTTGCTCCGCGACAGCTTCTATTCATGCTGCCGGCCCTGAGCCTGCTGGCCGGGATCGGTTTGTCCGCGATCATTGCCCGGGTAGCCGATTGCGTCCGGCCTGTCACGAACCGTCTCAGCCCAGGCGAACTCCAACATGGCGTCTTCACGGCCGCCACGCTTGTCGTAATTCTCAGCAGTCTGCCGGCCCTCGGTTTCTACTATGACGATGATAAAGGCAACAGCCGGCAGACTGTCCAGGCTATCCTGGAGACCTGGCAGCCCGGAGATACAATTCTAGTTACTCCCGGCTACGAGGGCTTCGTTTACAAATATTACATCGAATATGTCCACCGGCGCCCAGAGATCAGCGCCCGGCTGTGGACGGCCGGATGGGAAGAAGTCCAACAGATCGCCGACTGGGATGGGAGTATCTACATTATCACCCCGGCTAGTTTATCGGCTGAGCAGACCCTCCAGCTAGACAGGCTCGGTTTCACGCCCCGGTTCAGGTCGCATACTCATTCGAGGTATGCCAGGGTACTGTGGGTGCGCTTTGGCCAGTGATCGGTCAATAGGCAAACAGGCTGCCGGCCAGTACAACAGCTCCGACAATACAGGCGCAGAGAACGCACAACAAAATACCCGCCGCCACGACAATTGCTATCCACCAACGCCCGCCGGCTCCTGAGCCGCGCTCGCCAACCGGCAGAGAGCCAGCTTGAAATGGCAGTTTTTCTGGAAGCGCACCTATCCCGACAGGCGCCTCAGGGGGTATGTCTACAGAAGGCTCTTCGCCAGGGCTGACCAGGTCAGGCACTGCCGGGTCTTCAAATGACGCCTTTTCCACCTCTTCCGATAACGGCTGTTCGGTCCATTCAGCCAATCCCCCTGGCTGTAGCTCTGGCTGAGAAGTCGGCCTCAACCGGCTTTCGCCCAATCCCTGATCGATGCGCAGTTCGGTCCCGCAAAAATCACAATGGACTTGATCACGACCGCCTGAGATTTCGATAGCTGCCCCACAGGCCGGGCAGGTCAGGTTGTCTGCCATTCAATCCTCCTTCCCACAATGTTTTCAATCTAATAAAGGCCAGGCGACCCGGTTCGATCAAAAAAATTGCAACGCTACAATTTCCTCATCCATTATAACAACGAATAATAACGGGATCGGTGCGAAAAAACCGCACCTTTTTGGTATAATTTGATCGATGATACAGAAATATTCACGCAGAGATTTCCTCAAGTTATCAGCGCTCGGTCTCGGAAGCCTGGCTTTCCGGCCTTTTTACGGGCGAGGCGATGACCCGGACAGCGGCGATGTCGCCCGGGTTGCCGTTCACTCCGTGAGCGTTTACAGCAAACCGTCGGATAAGAGCACGATCCTCTACCAACGTTACCGTGATGAGCTGATTAACCTGTACGAGGAAATCATATCAGAACATGGACCAGGATATAACCCGGTCTGGTATCGAGTCTTTCGAGGCTATGTGCACAGCGCTCACCTGCAGCGGGTAAAAATCCAGCTCAACCCGGTTGCTTCCAAATACCAGATTCCTGAAAAACGCGGCCGCCTGGGCGAGGTTACCGTGCCAATGACACAAACCATGCGCTACCTGGCCTACAAAAAAGATTGGGAGTTGCTGTACCGGCTTTATTATGGTTCGACCCACTGGGTCAGGGGTGTCGAAGAAGGCCCAGACGGCAGGCCCTGGTACCTGCTGCATGACGAACTGACGGAGTTGCAGTACCATGCCCCGGCTGAACACTTTCGCCTCATCCCTGATGAAGAATTTGCCCCCATCTCTCCCGAAATCGATCCCTGGAAAAAGCGCATCGAAGTCTCAATTTCGCAGCAGACCCTGACCGCCTTCGAAGAAGACCGGGTTGTCCTGCAAACCAAAGTATCCACCGGTCTACCAGACCGGCGGAGTGACCCAGGGCACATCCCGACCAATACACCGTTGGGCCAGTTTAATGTTTACTCAAAAATGCCATCGAAGCACATGGGCAATGGCCAGGTAACCAGCGATATAGAAGCTTACGAACTACCCGGCGTGCCCTGGACAACGTTTTTTGCGCCTCATGGGGTAGCCTTTCATGGCACCTACTGGCATACCAATTACGGGATGACAATGAGCCGCGGCTGTGTGAACATGCGCACCGAAGAAGCCAAGTGGCTGTTCCGTTGGACCACGCCGGTTGTTGCGCCGGACACCTGGGAACAAACCGGGCACGGGACGCTTGTAATCGTCAAATAAGCAGCGGTTTTGCCGCTGCTAAAATCTGCCTCATCCAACAAACTGGATAAAAACCTGGTTGCCCAGCAGCCGGCCCTGGCGCGTTAGCCGTAAATGAGGATCTATGCCAGGCGTCCACTCCAACAGGCCAACGTTGAGGAGGCGTTCAATCTCCGCGCCAAATTCATCCTCCAGCGAAGTCCCAAAACGGCGCCGAAAGGCGGCAGCAGATACGCCCTCACGGGTCAGGCGCAGGCCAACCATCATGGTTTCCTGCATCTCGAGCCGCCGGTCGATTGGAATGACCTGGCGCGCTGCCGGTCCGGCCGGAAACACAACCGGTCTACCAGACTGGCAGCGCGAAATGAAGGGCTGGATGCCACCCACATTCATGGTTCGCACGCCGGCTGCAGATCCATGGGCCCCAGCGCCAAATCCCAGGTAGGGCAGATTGAGCCAGTACTGTAGATTATGCCGGCAGGAGAGCAGATCCCCATCCGGTGTGCGGTGGGCCCAGTTTGAGATCTCGTACTGCTCGAATCCAGCCTCCGCAAGTCTATCCATCGCGTATTCGTACATGTCAGCCGCCAGGTCATCGTCCACCAGTGGAATGAGGCCGTGCGCCCAGCGCCGCTGCAGCGGGGTCCCATGCTCGATCGTCAGGGCATACAACGACAGATGGTCCGGGGACATCGCCAGCGCTCGCTCAAGGGTTTCCTGCCAGCGCTCGAGAGTCTGCGCCGGCAGGCCAAAGATCAAATCCAGGCTGATGTTCGCAAAACCAGCTTGCCGGGCCCGGCAAACGGCCTGAACAACATCAAAGAAATCATGCTGGCGTTCGAGCAAGCGCAGGTCATCCGGATGGGCAGATTGCATGCCAAAGCTAAGCCGGTTTATCCCGGCTGAGTGCAGATGGGTCAGATACTCGGCAGAGACAGTTCCCGGGTTGGCTTCCAGGGTGATTTCTGCATCCTCGCTGAGCTCGAAATGCCCTCGTACGGTTTCCAGGATAGTCCCAATCTGCGCTGCGGTCAAAAGCGAAGGAGTGCCGCCGCCAAAGAATACGCTGTGAGCACGCAGTCGATTGGGTGCAGCCGCACTCACCTGGCAAATTTCAGCGCAAATTGCTTCAACATAGGCCGGAATCCGGCTTTTCTGCCCAGCAAACGTGTTAAAATCACAATAACTGCAGCGATGACTGCAGAAAGGCACATGCAAATACAGGCTATAAAAATCCATTCCACGGCAAGAATAACACATGGCAAAGGAGCAGTCAATTCACACTGCTCTATTCCACGCATTCTTGTCCTGGGGATCGATTTGAGGGTAAACTTTACTCACCGGTGAGTATGGTATAATCCTCCAAACCGGGGACCACCCGGATATCTTTTTAAGGGAACTATGAGTCCGGAACCTTCTTCTCCACAAACGACGAAACTTTGTCCCACCTGCGGAACGCGGCTGGGCATCAACGCGACCCGCTGTTCGGTCTGCGGCAGCACCCTGGCTCCAGTCGTGGCAGTAGCTTCTGCCAAGAGCTCGGTCGCTGCTCCGCGCATGCCGCAGGTGACTCTTAGCCTGCCGGTTGTTTTTGGGCTGGCTGTCTTGCTGCTGATCGTTGGCGCAGGAGCAGTCTTCGCAGTTCTTCAGGGAATCAATGGCGAAACCCCTGTCATCACCGTGCCAACCGACACCGCAACCCCTACGGCGACGGTGACGGTCACCCTGACTCCCACGGCATCCAGCACACCAACGCTGGAACCCACCTGGACGCCCCTCCCACCAATCGAATATAAAGTCGCGCCCAATGACACGTGTATTTCCATCGCCTACACGTTCAACGTATCGGTCAACAGCATTGTTGTCCTCAACGGCCTCCCGGCCACCTGTGACACGCTCTCGATTGGCCAGGTCCTGCTGATCCCGCAGCCGACCCCCACCCCTTCACCGATGCCAACCAACACTCTCAACCCAACTGAGATTGCCGCGCAAGAATGTGAAAAAATCGAGTACGAGGTCAAAGAAGGCGATGCGCTCAGTGCAATTGCGGCCAATTACGCGGTCAGCGTTGCCTCAGTCCGGGCTTACAACGGGCTAACCAGCGATATTGTCTACGCGGGCCAGAAGCTAATTATTCCGCTGTGCGAGCAGATGCTGGAGACGGCCACCGCAACCCCCATCCCACCTTATGGGGCCGCCAACCTGCTGCTCCCGGCTGATGGGGCGTCATTCACCAATCCAAACGACATCATCACCCTGCAGTGGGCTTCGGTAGGCGAACTGCGTGATAATGAGGCCTACGCAGTGACCATCGAAGATGTAACTGAAGGAAACGCCCGCAGGCTGGTTGAATACGTCAAAGAAAATAAACTCATCGTACCGCAGAGTTTTCGTCCCACCAGCACCACCCCGCACGTCTTCCGCTGGTCCGTCCTGGTCGTTCGCCAGACTGGCACAGACAAAGACACCGGCAACCCAATCTGGGAGCCGGCCGGCGCGGTGAGTGCCCAACGGGTCTTCAGTTGGATTGGCACAGGCAGCCTTCCTCCCACGCCAACTGCCACGCCGCAGCCATAAATTAGTTGCGGCTGCGCAAGACGGATCAAAGGAACCAACAATCCAAAATTGGTTTATCGATATCTTAAGAAGGATTGGAGGTTACCTCTTCCTTCTCAAGGAACTTCACCGCCTGCATAGCCGCGGCAGCGCCCATGCCGGCTGATGTGACCACCTGTCGATAATGCGGGTCAGCAGCCTCGCCTGCGGCATAGACCCCGGGAATGCTGGTTTCCATCAACATGTTAACTTTGATGTAACCGCCAGAATCCATATCAAGCTGGCCCTTGAAAATCTGTGTATTCGGGGTGTGCCCAATGAAAATAAACACCCCATCGGTCGGATGAACAACTTCCTCGTTGGTCAGCACATTCTTGAGCCTGACACCCGTGACCGCATCCTTCCCGATGATCTCAGATACGACGGAATTCCAGATAAATCGCATCTTGGGATTACTCAAAGCACGGCTCTGCAGGATTGCGCCTGCACGCAGAGTATCGCGGCGGTGCACCACGGTGACACTTTTCGCAAACCGGGTCAGGAATATTCCCTCCTCCATCGCGCTGTCGCCCCCGCCAACCACGACCACATCCTTGTCGCGAAAGAACCAGCCATCACAGGTCGCACACCATGAGACACCCCGCCCGGTCAATGCATCTTCACCAGGAACCTTCAGGTGATTTGGGCTGGCGCCGGTAGTGATAATCAGTGTTTCAGCGAGGTATTCTCCGTTATAAGTCGTGACTTTAAAAGGCCGGCTGGAAAGATCGACCCCCGTCGCCGTATCAAACTCTACCTGCGCGCCAAAACGCTCAGCCTGTTTTTGAAACAACTCACCCAACTGGCTACCACCCACGCCTTCAGGAAAACCGGGGTAGTTCTCGATGGTGTGCGTCAGGGCGGCCTGACCACCCAGTTCCATCCCAGTAAGCACCAATGGCTTCGTTTCTGCCCGGGCCGCATACAGAGCAGCAGAAAAGCCGGCCGGCCCAGAGCCAAGGATCAAAACTTTCAATGGCTGGCCGCTGTTTTGCGACGCTCCGCTGGATAAAGAAGATAAATTCAGATCCATAATCTCATTCCTCCTGAACGAAAAGTTAGATGCAATAACTGCTCAAAGGTTACCGTTCTACAACCGCATCCGTGATTTCCAACGCCCGGTCAAGCACAGAAAAGCCTTCCTGAAGCTGTTCGGGCGTAATAACCAGGGGTGGGATCATCAGAATTGTGTGCCAGTGGGTATAGACAAAGACGCCCTGGTCAAGCATGAACTTGCGCAGCCGGCCCATTTCGGCGCTGGAGCCATTAAAAGGAGCCATCGGCTGCTTCGTCTGGCGGTTTCGCACCAGTTCGATGACACCAAACAGTCCAATTGAGCGCACATCCCCGACGGAGGGATGGCGCTCGACCAGTTCCGACAGCATATCTGCCATCACTTCCCCGGTCCGTGCTGCACGCTCGACAATTTGATCCGCCTGCATGACCTGGATGTTGGCAACTGCTGCCGCCAGGGAAATAGGATGTCCGTTATACGTGAGGCCACCCTGGAAAACCCGCTCCGAAAAAGCAGCGGAAATTTCCTCTCGCATCGCCACCGCCCCAAGAGGCGCATAGCCCGAAGTCAGGCCCTTTGCCATCGTCATCAAATCAGGCTTAACGTCCCAATGATCGACAGCAAACCAGCGCCCGGTCCGGCCAAAACCGCTCATCACCTCATCGCAAATCAGGAGAATGCCATACCGGTCGCAAATCTCTCGCACACCCGGCAGGTAGCCAGGCGGAGGTACGATAACGCCATTTGTGCCTGTTACCGTTTCAATCAACACGGCGGCAATCGTTTCAGGCCCCTCGTACTGGATGATTTCTTCCAGGTGGTTGAGATAATCCTGAGAGAAGGCCTCCGTGGAGATTTCAGGGTTCATCCGATGAAACGTCGAACGGTACCGGTACGGGTCCAGGAAATGGACCACGCCTGGCATCACTTCCGGTTCCCAGGCTACCCGGCGGGGGTCCCCCGTCGCCGCGATTGCCCCAAAACTTGCCCCGTGGTAAGAGCGATAGCGTGTCAGGATCTTGTGCCTGCCGGTAAATCCGCGCGCCAGCTTGATCGCGTTCTCATTCGCATCCGCCCCACCCAGCGTATACAGGAATCGGGTCAGGCCAGCCGGGACAATTTCTGCCAGCAGTTTGCCCAGTTGAGCGCGCGGACGGGTTGCCATCTGCGGTCCGGCAAATGGGAGTTCACGCGCCTGCTCTACCATTGCTTCGATCACCCGCCGATCACCGTGCCCGATATTGACACACATGACCATAGAATTTAGATCGAGGTAACGTTTGCCATCCACATCCCAAAAGTACACCCCCTCAGCGCGCTTTACCGGGATCGGGCTGACATGGGCCTGGGCAGACCAGGTCCAAAAATTATGTTCAAGAGATAACGGGAGAATATCCTGGTCTTCAATGTGCATACCTGGAATCCTAACATAAAACCGCGTTTCGCGGTGCTGCTACATCAGGAACAGGTATAATACACTCATAACGACCGTCTTGCAGCAGTCACACCACACATAAAATATCAATCCATCGGGAGGAAATCAATGCTAAAACACCCACAACTTACCCTCCAGCGCGTACAACTCTTTGGATCTCCGCGCGGCCTGGCGAGTAAGCTATTCACCGACCATGCGCCGGTGAAGCTTTCGGTATATCATGCCCCGGACCGGATCACTTACCAGGAAGCCATGCAAGGCACCTACACGCCGGCGCAGGTTGGTGACCGATTTGGTCCGTTCTGGTCAACGCATTGGTTCCGGGTCGAGATCGAAGTGCCAACCAGCTGGGCTGGCAAGCCTGTGGTCTTTCTCTGGGATTCATCCTCTGAAGCGCAGATCTGGCAGGATGGTCACCCCATTCAAGGGCTGGCAGGTTCGGCTGGAGGCTGGATCCCGGGGGCAGTGCGGTCTGAGTATGTGCTGACTCGCCAGGCCCGGGGAGATGAAAACTACGTTTTATACATTGAAATGGCTGTCAACCACCTGTTTGGGCTGGGCTCCAACCCTGATCCCAACCGACTGACCCAGGTAGGTGTCCTGCGACAGGCAGAGATCGCGGTCTTTGACCAGGAGGCCTGGGACCTGCTGTGGGATTTCAAGGTGATCGCCGACATGGCTGAAGAACTGCCCGAGAAATCACCACGTGCCGGGCAGGCGCTTTATGCAGCCAATAAAATGGTCAATTTAATCGACCTGGATGACCGCAGCACCTGGCCTGCCGCTCGCGCGGTAGCAGCTGAGTTCTTTGCCGCCAAAAACGGCGATGGACAGCTTAACCTGTCTGCCATTGGGCATGCTCACATCGATACTGCCTGGCTGTGGCCGTTGGCTGAAACAAAACGGAAGTGCACCCGCACCTTTTCAACCGCCGTTCATTACATGGAGGATTATCCTGAGTACCGGTTCGCCTGCTCGCAAGCCCAGCAGTACGAATGGGTCAAGGAAATGCACCCGGACCTGTACGAGCGGATCAAGGAAAAGGTCAAGGCCGGCCAATTTATCCCGGTGGGCGGGTCATGGGTTGAACCAGATTGTAACCTGCCCTCAGGCGAGTCGCTGGTACGCCAATTTCTGTTTGGGCAGCGCTTTTTCCAGAAGGAATTCGGCGCAAAATGCGAAGAGTTCTGGGAACCGGACGTGTTCGGTTACACCGCCGCGCTGCCGCAGATTCTACGCCAGTCAGGGATCAAGTACTTCCTGACCATCAAGCTTTCCTGGAACCAGTTTAACAAACTCAGCAGCCACACCTTCTGGTGGGAGGGCCTGGATGGCAGCCGGGTCCTGACCCACTTCCCCCCCGCCGATACGTATAACGCGATGGGGAATGTAAAAGATGCCATGTACAGCCTGAGCAACTACAAGGACCTCGACCGCTCCAAGGAAGCCTACCTGCTCTTTGGTTTCGGAGACGGCGGCGGCGGACCGACCATCGAAATGCTGGAACAGATCAAACGCATGAAGGACGTAGACGGCCTGCCAAAGGTTGAAATGCGCCCGTCAAACGAGTTCTTTACCCGGCTGGAAAACGATGCCAGGGACTTAACCACCTGGGTCGGTGAGCTGTATTTCGAACTGCATCGCGGCACCTATACCACCCAGGCTGCCAACAAGAAATATAACCGGCTCAGTGAGTTTATGCTGCATGACGTTGAATTCCTGTCGGCCATGGCCCACGCGCTGAATGATTTGGATTATCCATCCGCCGAATTGGATCGGATGTGGAAGCTGATCCTCACCAACCAGTTCCATGATATTATCCCCGGCTCCTCCATTGACCTGGTTTACCAGGACTCCAACATCCATTACCAGGATGTGCTGGCCTCGGGCGCGACTCTCCGAAACCAGGCCCTGGTGGCCCTCCTGGGTAAACCGGCTGTCGAAGCTGGAAATGTTTGCGCAGTCAACACAATCGGTATAGAGCGCCGCGAAGTCGTGGAACTGCCGGAAGGCGCCGAAGGCGGGCAAACCAGCGCTGAAGGGAAACCACTGGGCGTCATCGAAGCGCCGGCTTACGGTTACAACGTCTGCGCCCCAATCCAGGCCGTACCGGAACCGGTCAAGATCAGCGAGCAAGGCGAGACCATAACAATGGAGAATGAGTTTGTGCGGGCCACATTCAGGATAGATGGGAGCCTGACCAGCCTGTTCGACAAACGCACGCGCCGCGAAAGCATTGAACCAGGCAAATCTGGCAACCAGTTTGTCCTTTTCGATGATAAGCCCAACCAGTGGGAAGCCTGGGACGTGGATATCTTCCACCTGGAAAAAAGCCGGGTGGTGCAAGGCGCGCGAACTTGCCGGGTGGTCGAACACGGTCCACTGCGCGTCTCTGTAGTTTTTGAGTATGATCTCAGCCCCAACAGCTCGCTGCGCCAGACGGTTCAACTCTCGGCAGTCTCCCCTCGCCTGGACTTCAACACGGAAGTGGAGTGGCATGAGCGCCAGACATTCCTGAAAGTTGAATTCCCGATCAATGTTCGTGCAATGAACGCCACCTATGAAATTCAATTCGGGCACCTGCAGCGCCCCACCCACTTCAACACCAGTTGGGATTGGGCCCGCTTTGAAGTGTCGGCGCACCACTGGGCTGACCTTTCGGACCTGGACTTTGGCCTGGCGTTATTAAACGATAGCAAGTATGGCTATGCGACACAGGGAAACGTGATGAGGCTGTCCTTGCTGCGCTCGCCAACGGCCCCTGATCCCAATGCCGACCAGGGCCATCATATCTTCCGCTATGCCCTGCTGCCACATGCGGGTGCTCCCCAGGGCAGCGGCGTGATCGAAGAAGGCTATCGCTTCAACCAACCGATGCTGTTGTTCCCAACGGCAGCCGGCGTCGGTCAGCGCTCGTTCTTCAGCGTCACCAACCCCGCCGTCGTGATTGACACGGTCAAAAAGGCTGAGGACTCGGACGAGATCGTCGTTCGGATGTACGAATCGCGTGGAACCCCCGGCACAGCTCGCCTGCAGACCAGTCTGCCGGTCCGCTCTGCTGCCCACTGCAACCTCCTGGAGGAGGTCCAGGCAAAAGCCAGCCCATGGACGGATCAGGGGCTGGAATTCAATTTCAAGCCGTTCGAGATCCTGACCTTCAAGCTGACCCTGTAACGAAATCCCACCAACGAGTGGCTGTCCAAACATTCATTTTGGACAGCCACTTTTTGTTAAGCCGAATTATCTTTCACGAATTGAACCATCTCATCAAC
Organism: uncultured Anaerolineaceae bacterium; assembly: GCA_964490575.1. Lineage (GTDB taxonomy): Bacteria > Chloroflexota > Anaerolineae > Anaerolineales > Anaerolineaceae > DSYU01. The sequence goes on from CAZBDC010000009.1 coordinate 29,023, forward strand.
TTGCGCAAAGGCCATGGCTACCACTGTATCAGCCGCTCCATAATAGATCGCCATTTTACCGGTATCCGCGTCTAGCAAGGCTGCGCAGGGAAAAACCACATTCTGGACATCACCCACACATTCATAAATCATTTGAGGCGAGAGCATGTAAGGCGCTGCCCTGTGAATAACCTTCCAGGGTTGGTCCGGGTCTAGCAGCATAGCGCTCATACTATAAACAAATCCATTACATGATGTAAGCACGCCGTGGTAAATCAGCAGCCAACCCTCAGATGTCTCAATAGGGATGGGTCCGGCGCCAACTTTGGTTGAGCTCCACGGGCTGGCGCCAGCCCCCAACACATACCGGTGATGGCCCCAATGGACCATATCGGGGCTCTCGCTGTAATAAATGTCGCCAAAGGGTGTATGGCCATTGTCGCTTGGCCTGCTGAACATGGCAAATTTACCATTGATTTTGCGTGGGAAGAGCACGCCATTCCGGTTGAATGGCAAAAAGGCATTTTCCAACTGGTAGAAGGTCTTAAAATCATAAGTGTAGCCAACCCCAATTGTTGGGCCATGGTAACCGTTGCACCAGGTGATGTAATACCGGTCTTCCAGCCAGGTTAACCGGGGATCATAGCGGTATTGCAGCTTCGCGATCTCAGTATCATCGCAGACCCATTGGATCGGATCAGGCTCGATCTGCCAGCGGAAGCCATCTGGGCTCTGCCCAAAGAAGATATTCATCTCCCGGCGTGTGTCATCAACCCGGAAAATCCCGGCAAAAGCCCCCTGGTAAGGAATCACAGCACTGTTGAGTGCGCTGTTCCCCCGCGGAATGGGATTGCGGGGGATCACAGGATTTTTACTGTAGCGCCAGACCACATCCGTGCACCCAGATGGACGATCCTCCCAAGGAATATTTGGGATCGAAACGCCATTGAGGATTTGAAGAGCCATGATTATCTCCTTTTTTGATACTTGTATTGTTTTGTGTGGGCGACTGCGTCGTCCACACAAAACAAACGAAGTCCGAAAACTATCACAAATGGTTTGTTACTCTATTTTCGCATAGGATCACAGAAATATCCCCCGAATTGATCGTTGGGTGTGACCGCTTTTCCCACTATAATTACCCCGCTCACCAAAGCAATGAAATGGAATCCTGCCCTATGGTCAACAAGACGTCCTTCCACCCAACAAACCGCAGCACACTGCTGGGAGGCATCGCCATCCTCCTGTGGAGTACGACGATCGCCTTTTCACGCAGCCTGACAGAACAGCTTGGAACGTTCACCGCAGCGGCCCTGATATACTGCCTGGCAGGCGTCTTTGGTTTGCTATACGCCGCTATTTTTGGCGGAGGCTTGCGCCAGATCATGAATCTGCCAAAGCTGTACTTGTTAGGCTGCGGTGGATTGTTTGTTGCATATATGGTCTGTTTATACCTGTCGATTGGCCTGGCAGCTACGCGAACGCAGGTACTGGCAGTTGGCCTGATTAATTACCTCTGGCCGGGATTGAGCCTGGTGTTCTCAATCCCCATCCTGGGCCGGAAAGCAACACCATTGCTGCCTGTAGGGATAATCGTGGCGCTGGCTGGAATCTGGCTGGCTGCAGGAAGTGGGTCCGGTTTCACAATAACAGCCATATTTCAAGAAAACAGCGCATGGCTTCCCTACAGCCTGGCATTCTGCGCAGCGGTCTGTTGGGGCCTCTACTCGAACCTCAGCCGCCGCTGGGCAGCCGGAAACGATAGTGGAGCGGTGCCTCTTTTTCTCACAGCCAGCGGCCTCCTGTTAGGCATGATTCGGCTGTTCACGCCAGAAAAGGCAAATTGGTCCGTTGGAACCGGGCTTGAACTGCTGTACATGGCTTTATTTCCAGCGATGCTGGCCTATGTGCTGTGGGATATTGCTGTTCGCAAAGGCGAAATTATCCTGGTAGCCTCCTTGTCCTACATGACGCCGCTACTTTCCACCCTGGCATCGGTGATTGTATTAAGTGTGGAACCGGGCGTGGAACTCTGGTTTGGCGCGCTGTTGGTTATGGGCGGTGCTTTGTTGTGTAAGGCTTCACTTCCAGACCCTCGCGAGACCATTTAAACCTAGACTTAAATAAATAGTATTGTATTTCTTTCATAATCAGAGTAAGATAATAAAGAGAGGGGAAGACCGATCTGCTGAATTCACGGATTTTAAATCCACAGGTTTCTCGTACGCGCGCTTCGTTTTATCGAGATTAGTCAGGGGGAATATTCCTACAGAAAGGGGGAAAAATGCGAATAGCACCATTCATGGATTCTTCGCCCTACATGGTGGAGCAATCCGAGAATGCAAAGGCAAAATTTCGGACTGGGATCCGTGTTTATCAGTTCACACTGGTTGTACTCGATCTCATTCTGACCTTTGCTGCATTCCAGGCTTCATACGCTCTCCGTTTTAAGGCCGGGATCCCATTTTTTAAAGACAGCATCATTCCCTATGTACCCTTGTACACAAACTTAATGTTATTAGCCATTCCCACCTGGGTGGTCATTTTTGCGGTGATAGGACTATATCAGCGGCGAAATTTGTTAGGTGGCACCCGTGAATATGCGTTGGTATTTAATGCGACAACCCTGGGAATGTTCCTGGTAATCTCAGTCGGGTTCTTATTTCCTGAAGAATTGATCCTGGCTCGCGGGTGGGTCATCCTGTCCTGGTTGTTGACTACCCTGTTGATCATCCTGGGGCGTTTTGGGTTTCGTCATCTCATCTACCTGCTCAGAAAAAAAGGCCAATTTCAAGACCCGGCGATTATTATTGGCGCAAACGACGAGGGAGTCCTGCTGGCTGAACAATTCATGACCAACCCCCGAACAGGCTTCCGGATGATTGGCTATGTCGACAATACCAGACGGCCACAATTACACGGGAAGTTGGATTGGTTAGGTACACAGCAGGATCTGGAAACCATTATCGCCAGATACGGTGTCAATGAGATCATCCTGACCAGCAGCGCTCTTTCTCAAGATGAGATCCTGGCGCTATTCCGCAAATATGGCACGGCAAAGAATCTCAATCTCAACCTTTCTTCCGGTTTATATGAAATTATCACCACCGGAATGCAAGTCCGGGTGGATAGTATGGTCCCGCTGGTTACCATCGACAAAGTGCGTATGACCGGGGCCGAACAGGCCGCCAAACTCTTGCTTGACTATGCCATTACCATTCCGGCTCTAGTGTTGCTCGCGCCTCTGTTTGCCGTCATCGCGCTTGCCATCCGCTTAGACTCGCCGGGCCCGGTCATCTACCGCCGCCGGGTAATGGGAGTGAATGGATCCCAGTTTGATGCGTTTAAGTTTCGCACCATGCGGATCAAGAGCGAACACCTGATCACTGAAAATCCGGACCTATTGAACGAATATCAGGCCAATTTTAAAATCAAGCACGATCCCCGGGTTACCCGTGTTGGTTCCTTCTTGCGAAAACTGAGCCTGGATGAACTTCCGCAACTGATCAACGTCTTATGTAATCAAATGTCACTGGTTGGACCGCGCATGATTTGCCCGGATGAGCTTGGAAAATATAATCAATGGGATATCAACCTGATGACCGTCAAACCTGGCCTGACCGGGTTATGGCAGGTCCGCGGGAGGTCGGATGTATCCTACGAGGAACGCGTGCGGATGGATATGTACTACATCCGAAACTGGACCATCTGGCTCGATATCCAACTCTTAGTCCAGACGATCCCGGCTGTGATAAGCCGGCGAGGAGCCTATTAATCCTGCCAGTGAAGGCAGGCCGGATTTACTGGTGGAAAACCGCAGTGATCATTGTTCAAACACCACTTCGCATCAGCTTTTTCGGAGGAGGGACCGATTTTCCGGGTTACTTCCTCAGCGAAGGCGGCTGCGTTTTAAGTTCAGCAATCAATAAATATATCTTTGTTGTGATCAAAGACCGGTTCGATGAAAAAATCCGGGTTGGCTATACCCGCACCGAGATCGTCAATTCTGTGAACGACATCAATCACGAGCTGGTCCGCGAAGCCCTTCGGAAAACCGGATTATCCAAAGGTATCGAAGTGGTCACCCTGGGTGATATCCCGGCTGGCTCGGGCCTTGGATCGTCCAGCACCGTCACGGTAGGCGCGTTACATGCGATGTACGCCTATCAGAATAACCTGGTATCGACCAACCGCCTGGCTGAGGAAGCCTGTGATATTGAAGTTAATATTCTTAAAAAACCCATCGGCTTTCAGGATCAATATATTGCCGCTTTTGGCGGGCTCAGATTCATCGAATTCCATCAAAATGGGCAAATCCTCACCGAAATGATAAATCTCGATCCAGTTGTTCAAAAACGGCTGAGTGATAATTGCTGCCTGTTTTATACCGGGATTACGCGGAAAGCCGAAACCATCTTAAGCGAACAAAAAGATCGAATTAACACCCAACTGCCCGTCTTGCGCAGCCTTAAGAATCTGGCGCATGAAGCGCGAGCAGCGTTAACCCATGGACGTCCTGACGATATTGGGCCCCTGCTACACGAGAGCTGGCAGCTCAAAAAGCAGCTTGCAGACGGGATTTCAAACAATAATCTTGAAACATACTACCAGATCGCCCTCAGCGCCGGAGCGACCGGCGGCAAGATTACCGGCGCTGGTGGTGGTGGCTTTTTACTCCTGTACGTCCTGCCGGAAAGGCGTGACAGTGTCCGGTCGGCATTGAATATGCTGCGAGAGCTGCCTTTCAGGCTGGAACCAGACGGCACAAAGGTGATCTTAAATTACCGCTACTGATTATCGATCAAGCCCTCGAATTACTTTTTCAATATGAAAAAGGACGGAGAAATGAAAATTATTGACCAGTACCTTCAAGATATAAAAAACACACTGGACCAGATGCCCGTGGAGCAGATTGATGAAGTGATCCACATCCTTCAGCGCGCGCGGCTTGATCACAAGCAAGTTTTCATTATGGGAAACGGCGGCAGTGCGGCAACTGCTTCTCATTTCGTTTGCGATCTGGCAAAAAATACGCAAAGAGCCGGACAGCCGAACTTTCGCGCCATTGGCCTGACTGACAATATGGCCATTTTTTCCGCATATGCAAACGATGAGGGCTATGAAAATGTTTTCACGCAGCAGTTAAGCAATCTCCTCCAACCCGGTGATGTCGTCATTGCGATTTCTGGAAGCGGCAACTCGCCGAATATCATCCATGCGATTGAACTGGCCAATAGGCGCGGTGCTGTGACGATTGGGTTAACCGGGATGACCGGGGGAAAGTTATTGAAACTCGCTCAGGCGATCATCTATGTACCCAATCATCGCATAGATCAGGTAGAAGATATTCACCTGATGCTCGAGCACATGATTTGCCGGGCTTTGCTTAAAATGGAAACCCCTGCTTTTGAGCCTGATGTGGAAATTCTCGAGCCAGCCAGTTCTAATGGAGAGACGGACGAGCTGGTGAAAGAATTGTTTGGAAAAACCCTTCCTTTCGTAAAGCAAACAGGCAGGCTGAACCCTGCGCACGCCAGCAACTACGAAATCCTGGAAAAAATCAGCCAGGAGTTTGCCACTAAGCTGGATCTCCACCATTTATTATCTCGCATCCTGTGTTTAACCGTTGAAACCATTGGGGCAAGTGGCGGGAGCATCATGGTGCTGAACGAGGAGGGCGAAGTGATCGACAGCGCGCTGGCCTATGCCGGCCAAATTCAGGATCAAACGCCTGACCGGTTGAAAGAGACCATGCATCACGGCCTGGCCGGTTGGGTCCTTGAAAATCGCCGCCCGGCGCTGGTTGAAAATACACTGAAGGACCCGCGTTGGCTGCCCAGTGGGTGGGAAGCCAGCCTGGATCTGACCCGCTCTGCCATCTGCGTCCCTTTGATGACCCATGAGCGGGTGATTGGCATTCTGACGTTGACCCGCTTGCAGGCTAACCGGTTCACCATGGAGGATCTCTCCCTCCTCACCTCGATTACCCTGGCTTTATCCTACTCATTCACAGCAAAGTCTGAAATAAAAAACCGCTAACCAGCCAGACGAGGCATCCTACCGGGGCACCCGCACCCTCATAAAAGGAGGCCAGCAAAGATCGCTTCGACGACTTTATCTAAATTCTCAAAGATATAGAATGGCGCCAACAGCCTGGCAGCCGGAAGCATGGATTGTTGAACGCCGCGCCCGGTCCGGACCAGTACATTCGTGCGTACCCCAGCATTTTGACCAGCCTGAATATCCGTCAGAGCATCACCAACCAGGATTGATTGGGAAAGGTCAATCGAAAGAGATGAGGAGGCCCGGAGAATTAAACCCGGCTGAGGTTTCCGGCAGTTGCAACCGTCTTGCGGAGCGTGCGGGCACATCTGCAGATCGTCGACTCTACCACCCGCCTTGTCGATTGCTTTTAGCAGCCGGTGATTGATTTCGAGGGCTGTCTCCAGAGAAATTATCCCTCGCCCCACAGCCGACTGGTTCGTAACAATCACGATCTTATAAGATGTCTGGCTCAAGCGGGCCAATGCTGAAAGCGACCCGGGCAAAAAGGTGATATCTGTCCAGGTACGAACATAGGAGGCGATGTTTTCGATCACCACTCCATCACGATCCAGGAAAATCGCTTTGTTCATTACGGATTTCATTATACGCTTGTTATGAACAATTTTTCGACCCGACATCCTTCTTCTGCCCTCTCAAGCGTACAGCTTTATCTGAGCCGCCAGGCCGACTCCATCTGGCGGTACATGCTGGAGCAGCTGTTGTACTTGCTGGTAGGATGGGTACCAACCATCGTTGGAATTGCCCTGCGGGCGGTTCTATACCGGATTATCATGCCCATGAAAGGACTGGCGGCGATTGAAAATAATGTCCGGCTGCGCTTTGCCAATCACATTCGCCTGGAACGCGGTGTTTACCTCGATATGGGCGTTTATCTGCATGCCTGCCCGGCGGGAATCCGGATTGGGCAGGACAGCATCCTCATGCACGGGGCAATCCTCCACGTGTATAACTTTCGCGACTTGCCATCCGCCGGGATCGTAATTGGGCGCGAAAGTCTGGTCGGTGAATACTCCGTGATTCGCGGTCAGGGAGGCGTGACCATTGGTGACAGGGTCTATACTTCACCATTCACTCAGATCCTGGCGGTGAACCATGTCTTCCACGACCCAGACCGTTCATTTACCGGGCAGGGCATCACCGCCGAGGGGATTGTGATCGAAGATGATGTCTGGATTGGCGCGGGGGCCATCATAACCGATGGAGTCCACATTGGAAAAGGCGCAGTAATTGCCGCTGGCGCGGTGGTTACCCGTGACATCCCAGCCCATACCCTGGCAGCCGGGATTCCTGCCCGGCCAATCAAAAATATCGCCGATCACGAAGTACCTGCTCCGGATGTACCGGTGTACTAGAAGGATCCAACATGACAACCCTGACTATTGTCATACCGGCGTATAACGAGGAAAATGGCATTGCTGCCATCGTCACGCGCGTTTTAGCAATCCAAAATGACCTGCGGAAAGCAAACATCGCTCAGCTAGAACTGCTGGTGGTCGATGATGGCTCACGTGACCGGACAGGCGAGATTGTCACCGAAATCGCCGCGAAAGAGCCGTGTTTGCAGGTGATATCCCATCCGAAAAACCGCGGGTATGGAGCCGCGTTAAAAACAGGGTTCGCCAGAGCCAGGGGTGACCTGGTTGGTTTTCTCGACGCGGATGGAACTTACCCGCCTGAATACTTTCCGCAGTTATGCCGGGCAGCGCTGGAAGGAGCTGACCTGGTAATCGGATCGCGCATGATGGGGTCAGATAGTAAAATGCCGGTCACACGCCGGGTTGGCAACCTGTTCTTCGCCGGCCTGTTGAGTGTTTTGGGCTCCAGAAAAGTGACCGACAGCGCCAGCGGGATGCGGGTGTTCAAACGGTCCATCCTGGACCAGATTTTCCCTTTGCCGGATGGTCTGAACCTGACTCCTGTGATGAGCACCCGGGCCTTGCATGAAAACCTGCGCGTGGTTGAGCTGCCCATCCCATACAGCGAGCGAGTTGGCCGGTCTAAGCTCAGCGTCCTAAGGGATGGAAAAATATTCCTTGAGTCGATGATCTGGACCGTATTATCCTACAATCCGGTCCGAATTTTCGGCATGATTGGCGGCTTTGGCGTTCTTCTGGCAGTCATCATCGGAATGATCCTGGTTGGAGTTCGCCTGAGTGGAATAACAACACTCGGTCCATGGGGAATCGTCGGGTTGTCAACCGGCCTTGTTTCCGGCGTGGCAGGGATCAGCTTGTTTACCCTGGGGGTGACGTTTAATTATCTGGTTTCGCTGTTCTATGAAACCCCGATCCGCCAGGGGCTGTTTGGCCGCCCCCTGCTGAACCCTCCCCTGGAGACACATTTTGGTTGGATGGGTTTATCGATCTTCCTGGCCGGCGGACTGGTTGGATTGGTTACGCTCATTTTAGGCGTGAATGGCTGGGATATGAACCGGATCTGGATGTATTTATTGGGCGCAGCGATGATGATCCTGGTCGGCTTGCAGCTGATGATCAACTGGTTTCTGGTCAAAATCCTGGGCGAGCTGAGCAAGAGACGGGAAACGGCAGAGCACGATCTGCACCCTGCTTTATAAGATAGGAGTGAGCAAATGTCAACCATTCAACCACCCCAAAAACACCCCGGAATGCACCCGATAGCCAGGCTGCGCATGGCAAATTTCCCAAACGCAGATGAAATCGTGAGCCAGGAACTGCTCAATCTCCCTCGCTCCGAACACGCCGTCGATATCCTGCTGGTTAACCCACCCGCGCCGGATGGAGCAATCTGGATCCGCAGCCAGCACCGCGTCGGTCGGCGCTCGCGAGAAAACATGGTCTGGCCGCAGGTTTCCCTGGCCCAGATGGCAGCGCTACTCGTGCCCGATTACTCAGTCAAGATCATCGATGCGATTGGCGAGCGAATGGATTGGCCCACCTTTACCAAACAGTTGGACCGCTACCAGCCCAGGTACTACCTGACCCAGGTTACTGCACCCACGCTCGAAAATGATATGGTTGGGGCCTTCCTGGCTCGGGCCCGGGGAGCGCGCACGATCGCATTCGGCACCCACGTCACCCCGATGCCACGGGAAACCCTCCGCGCTTACCCGGCGCTGGATTATGTTCTGTTTGGCGAACCTGATCTGACCATCCGCGACCTGGTCGATCACCTGGAAGGGAAGATCGACCAGCGCCCACCGGAAATCCAGGCAATCTTCGCAAAGCAGCCTGGTTACCAGCCAGCTATGGGAGCCGACCGGCAGGTTGACCTGCAGCATATCCCAGGTATCGCCTGGCGCAGGGGGGACGAAATTTTCCTTAACGCACCGCGTCCCTTCCTCACCGATTTGAACGACCTGCCCATTCCACTCCATCATTTGCTCCCATTAAATTCTTACCGGATGCCGATGATGAAAGGACCATTCACTTTCATTGTGACCAGCCGCGGCTGCCCGGCAGGCTGTACCTACTGCATCAAACATGTCTCGTACCAGTACAGCGTGCGCCTGCGCTCGCCAGAAAAAATTATGGAGGAGCTGTGGATCTTAAAAGGCCTGGGCATCCACAACATCCACATGTACGCCGACCTGTTCACCGTCAACCGCGACCAGGTGGTCGACTTATGCAAATTAATGATCGAGCAGAATATCCAAATCAAATGGACCTGCAACAGCCGGGTGGATTATGTCGATGAAGAAATGTTGAAGTTGATGGGGAAGGCCGGCTGTTGGTTCATCAGTTGGGGCATCGAAAGCGCCAACGAAGCTATACTTAAGCATGCCCGCAAAGGCGCCAGGCCAGACCAGGCGCGCCAGTCGTTGTTGTGGTCAAAACAAGCCGGGATTAACAACTGGGGTTACTTCATCATCGGCCTGCCCGGTGAAACGGAAGAGACCATCCGCCAGACCATTGCTTTTGCAAAGGGACTGCCGCTGGATATCGCCCTGTTCCACATCGCCGCCCCCTACCCTGGTACGCCGTTCTTCTTTGAGGTCGTGCGGGAAAACTGGTTTCGTCCTGGAACTCGTTGGGAGCAGGTGGATATGGATAAAGAGACGGTCCTCGATTACCCTGACCTGCCAGCCGAGCGCCTGATGTACTGGCAGCGCAGGGCTTTCCGCGAGTGGGCATTACGGCCTGGCCCCATGCTGACTTACCTGAAAATGCTGTTCTCGGATAGTTCGACGTTTAAAACGGCCCTGGATGTGGGCCTACAGACACTTCGCTGGCAAGCCAAAGGCTCGTAAGGCCTGGGACAATCGGTATATTTTGGAGGACAGTCTGATGAACACGATTGAGGCACACATCGCGGGTTATATTGCGGAAAACATCCTCTTCAGCGGAACGGGGTATCCTTATCCGTTGAACGCCTCATTCCTGGAAAATGGAATCATCGATTCGATGAATGTACTGGAACTGGTGATGTTTGTTGAAGAAAAATATGACATCAAGGTTTCAGACAACGACATCATCCCAGACAATTTTGATTCGGTAGAACACCTGGCAAATTTCGTTCGCTCCAGGCAATAGTTTTTCGGACTTCGTTCGTTTTGTGTGGCCGACTTCGTCGCCCACACAAAACGATAAAGTATCAAAAAAGGATACGGATATGTTGGTCCAGGAATTTCTCGAGCGCACAGCCGACCGGTCGCCAGAAAAGATCGGCCTGGTAGTCGACGGTAAGCGGTTGACCTACGCCGAGATCGAAACGAAGTCTAACCAGCTCGCAAATGCACTGGCAGCCAACGGGATCCGGCGCGGTGATCGTGTTTTAATCTTCCTACCCAACAGCCTGGAGGCGGTGCTTGGGATTTTTGGAACGCTCAAAGCCGGCGGGGTGTTCGTGGTTGTAAATCCCGCCACCCGTCTCAACAAGTTGATCTTTCTCGCCAATAACAGCCAGGCCAGCGCCATCATCACCGCCGGCAAACATGTCGATTTGATCCATATTCTGTTCGAACAGGCGCCTTCCTTGCACTGCGCCGTGCTGGTCACGCCGCCGGGAGAGGATTCGACAGGAACTGCAGAATCGCTTCCTCCATCCAGAAAAATTCTGCCTCTTCCCGAAATCCTGGCGAATTCCAGTCCCCAGCGCCCCCGCCAGTGCAATATCGACCTGGATCTGGCCTGCCTGGTCTACACATCTGGCAGCGCAGGTGAGCCTAAAGGAGTGATGTCCGATCATAGCAACGTTGATTTTGTCAGCAGTTCGATCATTCAGTACCTTGAGAATACTGACGAAGATGTGGTGATCAACTTGCTGCCCCTGTCCTTCGACTACGGTCTGTACCAGGTTCTGATGACCTTTAAGTTCGGTGGAAGGCTGATTCTGGAGAAGGGATTTCTCTATCCAGCCCATATCCTCAAGCGTGTCGAACAGGAAAAAGTTACCGGTTTCCCGGGCGTGCCAACAATTTTTGCCGAACTCGTTCAAATGGATCTCGGCGGATTCGACTTAAGCAGCATCCGCTACCTCACCAACACAGCCGCAGCGCTTCCGGCCACCCATATCGAAAAGATCCGCCGCCGGTTTCCCCTGGCCAGGCTTTTTTCAATGTATGGTCTTACGGAAACCAAGCGGACGCTCTATCTGCCCCCGTCCGAGTTGGATCGCCGTCCCGATTCGGTGGGGATCGCCATTCCCGGCACAGAAGCCTGGCTGGAAGATGAAATGGGAGTTCGCCTGGCGCCAGGCCAGATCGGGGAATTGGTGGTGCGGGGGCGGCATGTCATGCGCGGCTATTGGCAGGACCCCGAACTGACCGCACAGCGCTTCAGGCCGGGAGCAATCCCAGGTGAGCGCCTGTGCTACACCGGTGACCAGTTCCGGATGGACGAAGGTGGATTCTTCTACTTTGTCGCGCGGAAAGATGACATGATCAAGAGCCGGGGTGAGAAAGTATCGCCGCTTGAGATCGAGCGCGTTCTGTTTGCGTTGGAAGGAGTCCGCGAAGTTGCCGTCATTGGTGTGCCCGACCCAATTTTAGGCCAGGCAATTAAAGCGTTCGTCGCCGCGCCGGGTCATAAAATCGACCGGAACATGATCCTCAGCCATTGCCGGGCTCACCTCGAGGATTTTATGATTCCCCGGTATATTGAAATTTGCGATGAGCTGCCCAAGACCAGCTCTGGAAAAATTCGCAAGACTGACTTGAAATAACGAGCCCAGCGATGTGTGGTATTGCCGGTGTTGTCAATCTGAAAGAACCCATACCAGTTGCGCGAGAAACCCTTTTCCACATGCTGCAAACCATCCGGCACCGCGGACCTGATGGCGCCGGTATTTTCCGCGATGCCTGGACCGGGTTGGGCAGCACCCGCCTGAGCGTCATTGACCCGGATGGCGGCGATCAACCCATTGGCAACGAGGACGGCACGCTGTGGATCGTTTTTAATGGGGAAATTTTCAACTTCCTGGAGTTGAGGCCCGGCCTGGAGCAACGCGGTCACCGGTTTCTGACCCGCTGCGATACGGAGGTTGTCCTGCACCTTTACGAAGAACATGGGCCAGATTGTTTGCGAATGCTCAACGGCCAGTTCGCAATTGCCATCTGGGACCCACAGAGACGGGCGCTTTTTCTGGCGCGTGATCGAGTTGGGATCCGGCCACTTTTCTACACCATCCAAAACGACAAATTTATTTTCGGGTCAGAAATAAAAAGCCTGCTTGCCCACCCGGGGATTTCCGCCAGAATTGACCCCCTGGCATTGCGCGAGACATTTACCTTTTGGAGCCCACTCTCACCCCGCACAATCTTCGGGGGAATCCAGGAACTACCGCCTGCCCACTATTTAATGATCCAGTCTGGCCAGGTCGGGGCGCCTCAGCCTTACTGGTCATTGGGCTTTGCCGAGGAAAATCCTCCCCGGCCAACCGAAACCTATATAGAGGAGTTCGAGGCGCTCCTGATTGAAGCCACCCGGATGCGCCTGCGCGCGGATGTTCCTGTAGGAGCTTATTTGAGCGGAGGCCTGGATTCATCCATCACCACGGCGCTCATCCACAACCACACCGCAGCCAGGCTCAGCACTTTCTCAATCTCCTTCTCAGATCCCCATTACGATGAAAGCGCATTCCAGACCCAGGTGGCCCACTTCCTGGGCACCGACCATCATGGTATCAACTGTGATTACCAGGATATTGGCCGGGTATTTCCAGAAGTAATCTTTCACACAGAAGCCCCCATCCTGCGCACCTCTCCTGCCCCGATGTTCCTTCTCTCCCAGCTTGTCCACCAGCATAACGATAAGGTTGTGCTGACCGGCGAAGGAGCCGATGAGTTTCTGGCCGGGTATGATATCTTCAAAGAAATGAAGATTCGCCGGTTCTGGTCAGCCGATCCTGAGTCGAAATTGCGCCCCAGGCTGTTGGGACAAATTTACCCCGATATCGCCGCATTTGGCGGGCAGCTCAGCGCCAGCGGCGCCTTTTTACACGCCTTCTTCAAAAGAGATCTCACTCTAACGGATTCTCCTTACTATTCTCATCTGATCCGCTGGAAAAATACAACCCGCACCTGGCGCTTTCTTTCCCCTGAATACCGCCAGGAAAACGAAAAAGGAGGTGAAGCCCCTATTCCGCTCGCCGGTCTGTCGCTGCCTGCCGGGTTCAGCAGTTGGACGGATCTTGCCCAGGCTCAGTATTGGGAAATCATCACCTTTCTCTCCCCTTATTTGCTCTCCTCCCAGGGAGACCGGATGTCGATGGCAAACGCAGTTGAAGGACGATATCCATTCCTCGATTACCGGGTGATCGAGTTTTGCAACCGGCTGCCATCCGAGGTGAAGATGCCGGTTTTACTCGAAAAGTGGCTGCTAAAACAACTTGGGAGGAAATACCTGCCAGAGGCGGTCTGGCGGCGCAAGAAACATCCATACCGTGCGCCAGTCCATCGCAGTTTCTTTGCAGGTGGTCCGCCAGCTTACGTTCGTGAGATGCTCTCCGAAACTGCACTGCACCAGGCCGGTTACTTTGAGCCGGAGTCAGTCGCTCGCCTGGCAGGTAAGGCAGCCGGCGGCCAGGGGCTGAGCGAGATCGAGGATATGGCGTTGGTCGGTATTCTTTCCACGCAGCTGATCGATCAGTTCTTTGTACGCAGAAACAGGCTGGGCCTCGAAAGGCAGCTGCCGGACCGGCTAAAAGTGATTGACCGGTCAGGATCCGATGCAGGTGTCAGGATCGCGTCCGGGCCGGTGGCCTGAAGGAATTGCCTATGAAACACCACCCGCTTTACGATCTGCTTTATAAAAAACTGGCCAGCTCCTGGCAGAACCTGCCGGATAAGCCGGATGAAACGCCCGAGTCGACCTTAATCGCACTCTGGGGCCTGGCTGCGGGGCACATACGGGCAAACAGCGAAACTGGCGCCGCTTCACTTCCTCCCCTCGACGGGGACGCGGCCGACCGGTTGGTTTCGCTTATCGACCGGCGCCTGGCAGGTGAGCCGCTCGCTTACCTCACCGGGCGCCAGGTGTTCATGGGAATTGAATTCCTGGTCTCTCCAGGAGCGATGATCCCCCGCAAGGAAACAGAAATCCTGGCCCGTGTGGCAATTGACCTCGCAGCCCGCATGGTTGCAGAGCGCGGCCCCATCCGCGTGCTCGATTTGTGCACAGGCTCAGGCAACCTGGCCCTGGTCATCGCCAGCCACGTAGCCAGGAGCCGGGTGGTCGGTGTGGACCTGGCGCCCGAGGCGGTGGCGCTTGCTCAGGCGAATGCTGTCCACCTGGGGTTGAGCGAACGCGTTCATTTTTTCCAGGGCGATCTTTACTCGCCTTTCGATCACAAGGAGAGCATCGGTCCATTCGATCTGATCGTCTGCAACCCACCTTACATCTCATCTGCCCGGATTGATCTGCTCCCGGGAGAAATTCGCGACCACGAACCCCGCCTGGCCCTGGATGGCGGCCCGTTTGGGATCCGGATAATTAAGCGCCTGATCGAAGAAACACCCCGCTTCTTGAGACCTGGTTCGTGGATATGTTTTGAAGTTGGCGCCGGCCAGGGAAAATCCGTCACCCGAATGCTCAAGAAACTGCCTGCTTACAGCCAGGTTGAATCGTTTGCGGACTCATACGGCGAAGTCCGCGTGCTGGGCGCTCAAAAGAGCCAAAAATTTGCCAGAGACGCGCTGGTGCTCAACCCCGACCATGAAATCGGGCAGATCGTTGATCTGTTACAACAAACCATCCGCCACCGGTTCGGCCGGAAGGGGGCTGTGGTGGGTATCAGTGGGGGCATCGATTCATCGGTCGTGCTTTCTTTGTGCGTTCAGGCGCTTGGCTCGCAGCATGTCCTGGGGCTGCTACTGCCCGAAAAAGACTCGTCTCCGCAAAGTGTCATCCTGGCGCACGAACTGGCCGACCGGTTCGGCGTCCAAACGATCACAGAAGATATAACCGGCGCCCTAACTGCCCTGGGCTGCTACCGGCAGAGAGACGAGGCTGTAAAACGGTTGGTGCCAGAATACGAACCCGGCTGGGCAGTCAGGATCGCACTCCCTGGCAGCCTGCTTGAGCAAGAAACACTCAACTTTTTCAACTTGATTGTCACCGATCCCCAGGGAAACGAGATCCGCAAAAGGCTTCCTCCGGCTGAATATGCTCAGATCGTCGCAGCCTCGAACTTTAAGCAGCGCACAAGAATGAGCATGTTGTATTACCATGCAGAAATGCGCAGCCTGTGTGTGGTTGGCACTGCCAATAAGAATGAATATGAGCTGGGCTTTTTCGTCAAACACGGGGACGCCGGAGTCGACATCAACCCGATCATTCACCTGTATAAATCCCAGGTTTACCAGCTAGCTCGCCACCTGGACATCCCGCAAAGCATCCAGGAGCGCATTCCCACAACCGACACCTACCCGGGCGGCGGCTCGCAAGAAGAGCATTTCTTCCGCGTTCCATACGAGATACTGGATACAGTCTGGCTTGGCTACGAAAGAAACATCCCGCCTAGTGAGATTGCCGATATACTGTCTCTGGCGACTCACCAGGTCCAGCGGATTATCGACGATATCATCCGCAAGAAACGCACAACCGCCTTCTTGAGGGCCGAGGCGGTCCGGTTGGACACCGGGCTTCCGGGGAAGCAGTCGAATGTGGATCGTTTTTAAGGAGTTTGAGCGGTCATGGTCCGAAAGTTAAGCCGGAGATGTTTCATCAAACTGGCTGCCTGGGCAGGATTGAGCCTTGCAGGCTGCTTCGCGGAACCGCAAGATACCAACCCTGATCCGGCGCCCCCAACCTTTTCGCCAGCCTCAGCGACACCGGCTTTCACCCTTCGAGCCAGCTCGAATGCGCCTCAGATCCCGGGCACGCCGGTTCCCACGTCCTCAACCGTCCCAACGCAGTCTGCGATGAGCAGCAGCACGGTGATTCATATCCATGCCCCATCCGCGACCAGATGGCCTCCGACGACAGTAAAGTATTGGAATTATGTCGATCAGGCCCTGGTTGCTGCCATGGTCGACCGGGGTATTGTCGAGTTGACCGGGCAGTCAACGGTTGCAGATGCCTGGCGCTCGCTGCTGCCCGGCTACAATCCCGACCGGCCCGGGCAGGTAGCGATAAAAATCAACTGCAACTCAATCGAATCAATCGACGACGAAGATGAGGATATCGAGTCGGTTGCCGAGCCCATCCTGGGCATGATCGCTGGCCTGGTCCTGGCAGGCGTTCCGGAGGGTGATATCTGTATATTCGACGCAGTTCGAGGGATCCCAGACCGGATTGTTCTGCCTATCCAAACCCGTTTTCCAGGTGTAGCATTCTACGACGGGTACTTTCGAACCAGGGCCAGCTTTTCCAGCGCCGGCGAGGTCCGTTTCAACCCGCCCGGGGATATTCCCACCCCCACCGGGATCCAGGTTACAGATGTCCTGGTGAATGCCAGATACCTGATTAACGCACCATTGTTAAAAAAACACAGCCTCCCCGGGATCTCGTTCGGATTCAAGCACCATTTTGGCAGCATTAACCGCCCCGCCCAGCTTCACGATTACATCGGCTTATCTGCCAGTTTTTTTCGAGAGGATTACTCGGTATTTGTTGACATCTTCAAGAATCCTCACATCGGACCGAAGACCATCCTGACCGTGGCAGATGGACTATTTGGTTACACAGGGGCAGGTGGCCGGGCTCCTTCACCCTGGAAGACTTTTGACCAGCAGGTGCCAAACAGCCTGTTCTTTTCGAAAGACCCGGTTGCGCTCGACTGCATTTTGTGCGATTTTTTGGATGCTGAAATCAACTTGCCCAACCGGTCAGATCGTTACCTGGTTTTGGCAGCCGAAGCAGGTCTGGGCGTTTATGAACGCGCTAACCCCTGGAAAGGCGCTTACCAGCTCATTAATTATCGGAAAATGATGATGTAGCGCGAGGAGATGCGGGAATGTACCGGCGGTTATCAATCTTGAGTGGGATCGCAATTACGGCTGTCATTTTGAACCACGCCGGCGGGTGGGGACTGGTCGCTAGGATTTGGTGGGCTCATCGTTATCGCCCGGTCGAATCCCCAAATTATGACTTAATCGGCAGCTTCTCATACTTTGTGTCCGATATCATCCATTTGTCGACCGTGTTTGCAGTTCCAGCTTTCCTTTTCATCTCCGGTTTTTTTATCGCCTACGCCTCCCGGGCCGGGAAAACTGGCCTGGGGTGGAAGTCTCTCCGCACTCGAATAACAGCCCTGCTGATCCCCTACCTCGTCTGGTCAGCCTATCAGATCCTTCAGGATCTTGCCCTGGGGGAACCGATTGGTTTCCAGCAAGTTATCCTCCGGGTTCTTCTGACCGGGGCCAATGGCGGTTTTTTCTTTATCCCAGTCCTGATTACGTTTTATCTGCTTTCGCCCTGGTTGGTAAAACTGGCCCAAAAGAACTGGAAACTATTACTGGCCGGCGCTGGGTTAATTCAGCTGCTGCCGATTGCCTTTCGTTACATCCGCCTGATCTCCGGATCCACGCCGATCTTGAGTGCGCTCATTCAATGGACCCCTGACCAGGTCTTTATCCGCTGGGCAATTTTCTTCCCTCTTGGGATCGTGTGCGGATTGTATATGGATGCGTTCAAAGGCTGGCTTTTCAAGCGGCGCAAGGTTTTATTGGCCACCTTAGTTGGATCTTACCTGGCAATGTTTTTCGAAACCGAGATCATTTTTTTCCTTACACCCGACCACTGGCGCCCAGGCCCAAGCTCAATATTTTTCGTTTTATACGGGCTTTCCTTCATCCTCACCTACCTGGCTTTTGAACACCTGACCGTTCCACTCTCGCGTGCCTTCATAAAAATTGGCACAAAATCTTATGGTCTGTATCTAACACATTTTATCGTGATGACCATTGCAGCAAAAATAGTCTATCACCTGCTGCCCTGGCTTCTCTCGCAGCAGTTGCTGTTCCAATCCCTCATGATGGGGCTTGGCCTGTTTGTCCCCTTGATGCTGATGACCATCATCGCTCGATCTCCTCTCCGGAGGATCTATCCCTACTTATTTGGGTAATGAAGAATCCCTCAATGTCTATCCGGCGACCGGTTCCTTTAGCAATCTTGCTGCTCATCTCACTCAACCTGGGATGGAGCGCTTTCTTTGCTGCTCAACCTGGCCATGCCGCCGCCCAAACAATCCCCACCCGTACGCCCACTCGCACACCCACACCTACCCAAACACCAACCCCACTACCTTCCCCCACGCTTCCCCTGGCTGCCTGGCCTGCCCCCGAATTGCTCTTCACCAGCCGGGGAGCATTGCACACCCCGCTTCTGATCGCAGATCAGGAAGGCCGTCTGCATCTATTTTGGAAGCTCATTGAGCCGGTGAACGAACGCGGCGAGCCTGGCAAGGCAATCCTGTTTTACAGTCAAAAGAATGGGGGAAAGTGGTCAAAACCAACGAGTATTTTTGTTTCCCAGGCGATTTCTTATCCAACCGCCGCGGTCGATTCTTATGGAATGCTTCATCTGATGTGGTCAGGGGAGAATCAAAGGTTACATTACTCTCGAGCGCCCGTAGAGAAAGCCACCGATGTCCACAACTGGTCAGATCCGGTCCTATTCGAATCCATTAACCTTTCACCCCACCTGGTGATCGACCGCCAGAACACTTTGCACGTTGCCTTCCCCGGTAGACAAGCCCGCGGCATCTATTATATGAAATCGACCGATGGCGGCGACCACTGGTCGGCAGCAATTAACGTATCACCTTCCGACCGGGTAAGCACTTCAGCAGATTATCCCCGCATCGCGGTTTCACCCAACGGAACCATCCATCTGGTATGGACTGAATTCCAACTGCCCAGCGGGTGGCCGCCAACCGGAATATATTACACGCGGTCTGAAGATGGCGGTAGAAACTGGCAATCAAAAGTTCATTTCACCGGTCCTGACTACGATCAGGCGAATATCATCGCCCCGGCAGACGACCGGGTTCACGTTGTATGGAACGCAATGGTGACGGTTCAAGGGCGTTATCACAAATGGTCAAAGGATGGTGGGATCACGTGGTCGAAGCCCATTGAAGTCAGCAGCCTGGGGGGAACAGAGGGGCCGCCTCAAATCGCAGCAGATACCTATGGCAGGGTCCATCTCATCACGACTTATGACGGTTGCCCGACTTACCACTACTTCAGACTTGGGCACTGGTCCGGGCCGGTCTGCCTGGTGAATCAACTCAACCCAATCAAGAATGTCGGCTGGTCTGGTTACTCTGAAGAACCGGCCTTCGCGATCGCCAATGGGATACACCTGCATGTTGTTTACTGGGATGACCGGCGCCGGTTGTGGTATTCAC
This sequence comes from uncultured Anaerolineaceae bacterium, assembly GCA_964490575.1. Classification (GTDB taxonomy): domain Bacteria; phylum Chloroflexota; class Anaerolineae; order Anaerolineales; family Anaerolineaceae; genus DSYU01. The sequence continues at coordinate 48,838 of CAZBDC010000009.1, forward strand.
AATTCGATTTGCGTGACATCCCCGCGGCTAAGCCGGTGCCTTTTATCACGCGCCTGCCTCCCACGCCTGAGCCAACCAGGACGTCAACAGCCACACCAGCCCTTGAAAATACCCGCACCCCACTGCCGGCGATTGAGGGCGCAGTTCCAGGCACCAACCCTTTGAGGCCGCTGCTTCTAAACCTTCTGCCCACCCTGCTTGTGATCACCCTCGGCGCCGGCGCCGCGATCCTGCTGCGATGGCGGCAGAACAACCGTGATTAGGTGCGAACATGGATAAAGTCAGCATTGTACTACCCACTTATAACGGCGCTCGATACATCCGGGCTGCACTCGACAGCACCCTTGCTCAAACTTATCCCAATCTCGAGGTCATCGTGGTTGACGGAGGGTCAAAAGATGGGACCCTGGAAATTCTGGCTTCTTACCAGGACCCGCGCCTGTCGCTGGTTCACCAGCCAGCCAATACCGGGCGACTACCCGGGGCGCTAAACCTTGGCTTCCAGCGCGCCAGTGGAGATTATCTTACCTGGATGCAGGATGATGATCTCTATGAGCCGGCGGCGATCGAGACCCTGGTCAATTACCTTCACAATCACCCACACGTCGATATGGTCTATTCTGATTACTGGTGGATCGACGAACACGGAGAGAAGCTTCGCCTCGAAGTTGTTCCACCCCCTTCCGAACTGCGCGTCCGCAACTGCATCGGGCATTTCTTTATGTACCGCCGCAGCGTCCAGAACAGTATTGGGATGTATGACCCAGCCTACTTTATGGCTGAGGACTATGAGTATTGGCTGAGAGTCAGCCTGAAACACACCATGCAGCCAGTCGCCTATCCACGCTACCGATATCGTGCCCACCCAGGTTCTTTGACTTTTCAAGATTATGGCAAGTACCTTGCGCTGCGGGTTTGCGTTAAGGCGCGCTACCGCTGGCTGCGGATTGGACGGCGGGCCTTTCTACGTGAAACCGCCGAGGCTTACATCGAGGAGGCGTTTTCCAGCTATCAGAACGGCGATTTTTCTCACTGCCGAGGGGCACTGCTGCGCGGACTCATCCACAATCCAGGATGGCTATCCAACCGGGGCGTAGCCAGCCTGCTGGCCCAGACCGTGCTTGGATATCGACCCCAACGCCAGAAATCGGGCGTGCCAGAAAAGAGAGAAAGTAAATGAGGGGGACCCACCATGCCACAGGTTAGTGTGATCACGCCAGCTTATAATGCCGAAAACTTTATCGGCCTGGCGGTAAACAGCGTTCTGACCCAAACTTTTCAGGACTGGGAAATGATCATCGTCGATGATGGCTCAACAGATGCCACCCCGCAAATTCTGGCGGGGTATTCGGATCCACGCATCCGGATGATCCGCCAGCCAAATGCTGGCGAAGCCGCCGCGCGCAACACGGGTCTCAACCAGGCCTCCGGCGAGTATGTCGCTTTCCTGGATGCAGACGATCTTTACCAACCCAATGGCCTCGCGGATCTCGCCTCCTATCTGGATGGACATCCAGAATTCGGGGTTGTGTTCTCAGACGGTTATGTATGCGACGAACAGGGCCGCACCCTGATGCGCCTCTCCGATCACCGTCCGGCCATCTATACCGGGAATATCCTCGAGCCGCTCGTCCTGGACGCGGGTATTTTGACTGTTCCAGTTTGCACGATGACCCGCCGGCAGGTGATCGAGGCCCATCAGATCCGCTTTGACCCCAGCCTGAAATATGGCGCAGATTGGGATTTTTGGATCCAGGTTGCCCTGCATACCGGTTTCGGATACCTGCCCAGCCTGACCTGTTCTTACCGCATCCATTCGCATAATATCACCACCTCCTTTGGACGGGAAAAGCGCCGCCAGGGTTTGTTAAGGGGCCGGCTGAAGGTTCTGCAAGCAAACTGGTTTGGGCAGCTGTCTACCCAGGCCCGCTACCACTTCCTGTACCAGGTAATCATAAAGTACCTGAAAGACGATCCTGACCAGCGCCTGGACCTGCTGAACCGGCCTCAAGTGCACGATTTACCAGGCCAACTGCAGGCCGCGCTCTGGCGCCAGTCGGGTGGGATGCTCCTAAAGAACAAACGGGATACTGAACTTGCACGACTTTTCTTTGAAGAAGCCCTGCGCCGCTTTCCGGCTGACCGAAAATCTCGCATTCTCCTGGCACTAAGCCGGTACAGTCATGGCCTGGCATGGACAGTCTGGAATGGATGGCAAAAAATAAATGCAGCCAGAACCTGGTTGAGCGGAACAGGAAAGCACCGCTCCCGCCCGATGCCGCACAGGTTTGATAAGGCAAAAAGTTGACCACAGGATAAGTGCATGAAAATCGCCATATATTTTAATCTGCCAAGTGGAGGGGCAAAACGAGCCGTATTCGAATGGACACACCGCCTGTGTAAAAACCACTCCATTGACGTGTATACCCTGACTACTACCGACCACGCATTCTGTGATGTCCGCCCCTGGGTCGAGAACTACAATATTTTCCCTTTCAGCACCCACCGGCTGTTTCGCAGCCCAATTGGTCGCCTGAATGCCCTCCAACGCACCCGTGACCTGAACAACCTGGCCCGGCTCCACAACCGCATCGCCCAACAAATTGATGCCGGAGGCTATCATCTCATCTTTGCACACTCGGATATTTTTACGTTTATTCCGATCTTATTACAATTTTCCAAAACTCCATCTATCTACTACCTGCATGAACCTTTCGGCAGCAATGTCAGGCCTAGCTACCACCGGCCTTATGGTAAGCGTGAAATTTTCCGGGAGACGCTGAACAAGATCGATCCATTGCTCGCCTTATATCACCGGGCTCTGCAAAACAACCGCGCGCGCAGTGTATCCGCGGCTACCCGACTGCTGGCCAATTCCGAATATACGCGCGAGCAAATCAGGCGATCATATGGTGTGAATGCGCCTGTTTGTTATTATGGGGTAGACTGCGAGAAATTTTTTCCGACCCCAGAAGTCCAAAAGCAAAACAGGGTTGTCTCAGTCGGTGAAATGACTCCGCGGAAAGGGTTCGATTTCTTAATTGAAAGCCTCGCAGTAATCCCTGCCGGGCGCCGCCCTGACCTGACAATCGCAAGCAACTACGTCAACCCCCAGGAATTGGAGCATATCCAAAACCTGGCGCGCCAGCATGAAGTGCAGCTCACTGTGCTGACGAACCTGAACGCCGACCAGTTGCGGGAGGAGTATAACCGGGCCAGATTATTCGTCTATTCTCCGGTCAACGAGCCCCTTGGTCTGGCGCCCTTAGAAGCGATGGCCTGCGGGACGCCAGTTGTAGGCGTGGCCGAAGGAGGGGTCAAGGAAACAGTCCATGATGGTGAAGGAGGGATACTTGTTCCTCGCGAACCAGGGCAATTCGCGAGTGCAATCGATCACTTGATGATGGATCCAACGCGGTTGGAACGCTTTCAAAACCAGGCACGCGCTTACGTCCTGGACCACTGGTCATGGGATAAGTCGGTCGGGCTTCTCGAAAAGCATTTCGAGGAAGTTGCCCGGCCCAGAACCACATAGAAAAGACTCACATGCCTGAGATCAGTATCGTTATTCTGAATTGGAACAAAGCGGATGATACAATCCGCTGCCTGGATTCACTCCACCCGGTCCAGACCGCTGATGTCGAATTCATCGTGGTTGATAATGGCTCGGGCGACCGCTCGCCTGAGCGCATCCGCGGCGCCTATCCAGACATCACACTGATCGAAAACGGTGCCAACCTGGGGTACGCCGAAGGGAACAACACAGGCATCCGGCATGCCCTGGCAGGAGGGGCCAGGTTTGTGTTCGTGTTAAATAATGATACGGTGGTTGCCACCGACACCCTGGCTTGTTTGCTTGAGGCTGCAAGACAGTTTCCACAAGCAGCCTTTTTGGGACCCAAAATCCTCCACATGGAAATGCCTTCCCGGGTCCAGTCCGCCGGCATCACCCTGGATTATTTCTGGCGCTCTCAACACAAAGATGCAGGCCAACCAGATCATCCCGCCGGTCTCACCCCTTACCCGGCAGAATGTCTCTCAGGAGCAGCCCTGTTTATCCGCGCGGATGCGTTGAAAAAGATCGGGCTGATCGATCCAGATTTCTATATGTACCGGGAAGATATCGATTGGTGCCTTCGCGCCCGAAGACACGGCTACCAGGTCCTGGTAGTACCCGGCGCGCGGATCTGGCATCACAGTCACGCGGCGCGCGAGGGTCAATTACCGCGCGTCACGTATTATTGGACTCGCAATTCATTGCTGCTTATGGACAGGCATCGAGGTGGGCTATTACGAAAATACGGGTTGCTGTTCCGTTTTATAATCACTTCTATCTCCTGGACAATCCGCCCGCGCTGGGCCGATAAACGCAAAGAACGAGCGGCGCTGATGCAGGGCATCTACGATTATTTTCACCACCGTTTTGGACAGGGCCCCTATTAAATCGGGAAAATGACCATGTTAATGACCTGGAGCGCCGACAAACCACTTTCCACAGCCGGCATGGAGCAGCACATCCTGGCTGATGGCGCTCGTGCATTCCTGTGGGCAAAGGGCTACTTCTTCGACCCGTCCGGGCAGCTGCATTATGACAGAGAGATTGTGGATTGGCTGGTTGAGCGCCTCCCTGGATATTCACTGCAACGTATCATCCTGCGAATGAACGGCTGCTACAGCATTCTGATCGTGTATCCCGAAGCAGGCAGAGTCATACTTGGGGTCGACCGCATTGCTGCGGTACCTGTTTACATCCAGCTCACCCCATCCCAACTGGCAATCAGCGATAACTTTTGGGTCCTGCCTGGCCGGCAGGAAACGCCGCAATACGATCCTGTTGGATTGGCCGGAATGCTGTTGTTAGGGCACACGAACGGCCCCCACACAATGTTAAAAAACATCGAAATTCCCCTGCCCGGGAGCATTTATACCTTCGCAGGCCCCGGTCGCTTCCAGCAAACCCGCTCCACATACTGGGTCAACGCCTACCAGCCGCAGCCCGCAGCAGACTATAAGAAACTGCGCTCAGAAACCGCTGATATGCTGGCTGGTGTTTTCAACCGCTACGCCGCAGCAATCCAGAAGCGCGGCTGGACCGTCGAGGTTCCACTATCGGGTGGGCTGGACAGCCGGCTGGCAGCCGGGTTGCTGCATCGGGCAGGGATTCCGGTCGAGGCGTTCTCGTATGGGCCTTCCGGCAACCTCGAATCCAAGACTTCCGCCCGGGTCGCCCAGGTTTTAGCGATCCCCCACCGCGATACAATCATCGATGATCCACGGCTTTTTTCTCCCCAGGTGATCGAGTGCCAGACCAGGCTCGTCGGAGCGCAATCGCGTTTTACCACCGGCATAGGCGCCCGGCTTGCCCTGGAAAATTATGACCCGAACCGGGTCTTCATCACCGGTCACCCCGGCAATCTGCCTACCGGGCAAGTCTCCGGGCGAGGGTCAACCCTCCTGCGCACAGGTCGCCAGGCGGCCCAGTATCTGCTGAACAATGTCGGTGTACCAATCCTGGATCAGCTTGCCCGGCAGATCATGCCGGCGATCTGGCATCCCGGGCTCAAGCAAGAACTGTACGCGGCCCTACCCTTCCAGGAGGGTGATTCCATCGGCTCGTTTGAAGGCTGGTTGTATTATTTTCATGTCAGCAACCTCCTGCTGCTGGAGATGCGAATCTACGAGCTTTTATGGCGCTGGTTATTACCTTATCTGGATGATGAACTGGTTGATTTCTACAACACGGTTCCCTTGAAACACCGCTACCTCCGCCGCCTGCATGTCGATGCCGTCCGCAGTCATCTGTTTATTGACGACCTGGCCGCACTCAGTGAGATCCGGCTGTCTGGGGAAAACCGCCTGGCGGTCCCCACAATCCCTTATCGCGACCGACTGTTAATCGCGCTTCCTCCTTCCCCAGTTGGTGACCTGTATCTCTTACGGCATACCCGGTCCGTCCAGGCAGCCAGGCAGCCGGGAAAGGTGCAGCGCAAGTACGCCGCCTGGGGTCCCGACCCGCTGGAGTACTGGTGGCAACAGGATGCAGGCTATCGCAAACAGGTGCTGGCAGAGCTTAGCCAGTGGGATGGTTTAGGAGGGATGGTCGATACCTCGGCCCTAATGGATGCCTTATACCGGCCCATGCACCCTCTCTTCACCCGCTTTGTACTTGCGACGATGCTCACCCTGCAGAGCTTCCAACGGCTTACTGAAGAATGGCAGGCAAACAGCCTGTCCGATGCGCATTTCCACCGGGGGGCAGGCCATGAGTAACCCGACTGCCAGAGCCAAGAGCGACCTCGTCGCCAGCATCGTGATCCCGACTTACAATCGCCCCAGGCAGCTCCAGGCCGTCCTTGATGCCCTGGCCAGGCAGACCATTCCCGGATCCTGCCTGGAAGTACTGGTCGTCGATGACGGCTCGCAGGAGTCTTATCAGGGCCTTCTTGTCCAGGCCTGGCCCTTCCAGTTTCGCTTCGTCCGCCAGGAAAACCAGGGTGAAATTGCGGCCCGCAACCGGGGTGTTTCGCTGGCACAAGCCGGGCTGATCATCTTCCTGGACGATGACATCTATGTAGAGCCGCAATACGTCGCGGAGATGGCAACTGAACACAGCCGGCACCCAGGCGCCCTCTTGCTGGGCGTGTTAATTCCCTGGCTAGGGACGGCCCCTTCCCTGTTCCAGCGCTATTTCACGGAAAAGCCAAAAGAGATCCGCCCGGGCGAAGTTTCATATATTGAGTGTGGAACAGGCACGCTGGCTGTCGCGAAGGCTGTCTACGAATCGGTCGGCGGGATGCAGCCGCTGGGTCCTGGTGGGCGCAATGCCTGGGGCGGGATGGATTTTGCCTACCGCGCGCACCTGGCCGGGCACTCGATCCGCCGCTGCACCAGGGCAATCGCCTATCACGATGACTTTGCAGCCAGGGATTTAAAAGCGATGAGCCAGCGCTATTACGCGGTCTCACGCCTGGCCGTGCTTCACCTGCAGCGCTATCCGGAGCTGCTCCCCCAGATACCGATGTTTCGAGACAAGACACCCATCGCCTGGAAGCACGATCCTCCCAGGTTAATCCTGCGCAAAATCCTCCGCGCCGCCGGAAGCTCCCGGACCGCCCTGGCCTGGCTTGAATCCTTAGCCCGTTGTCTGGAAAAGCACTGCCCCTCCGGAAAGCTGCTGGCGCCATTGTACGGCTGGATCGTGCGCGGCTACATGCTCCAGGGATACAGGCAAGGGCTGCGTGAGTTTGGAGAAAGTAGACCATGACTCCAGCAATTGCCAGGTTGCGCCTGGTCCCTGCTCTCTTCGTAATTTTCTTAAGCGCAGCCATACCATTTTTTGCCGGACAGCGGGAAATGTTCCTGCTTCTGGTTCTGCTCGTTGGAGTGGGAGTCGCCACGCTTTTCCTCTACAACCACTACCTGGGATATGCAGTCTTGATCATCAGCAGCCAGCTGGTACCATATGAAATTGGAACAGGCACGCAAACCGGGATCAACCCGGCTGTGCTGATGACAGTTTTCCTGGCTGGCCTGTGGTTTCTGGACAGTTTTATTATCAACCGGGCTTTCTCTTTCGTTCCTTCTCGCACCTATCTGCCACTGTTAGGCCTGGTATTTTCTGCGCTCCTATCCTTCCTGGTCGGGCAATTGCGCTGGTACCCGATCAGTGGAGCACCCCTTCGGGCACAGATCGGCGGGGTAAGCATCTTTGGCCTGTCTGCATTGATTTTTCTGGTGACAGCGCACCAGATGAAAGACCCGGTTTGGTTAAAGCGCCTGTGCTGGATATTTCTTGGAGTAGGGGTCGTTTACCTGTTTGGATACCACTATGTCTTCGATATCGCGCCGGCTGCGGGGCAGTGGATGGCCCCATTATTTCGCCAGGGCGCAGCCGGGGCCTTGTTCTGGGTCTGGCTGATCGTCATTTGCTATAGCCAGGTGCTGATCAACAAGGACCTCCGCCCATTCCCCAGGCTGATAATTTTCCTGCTCCTGGTTGCAATTATCCACATCCGGGGTTTAGAAACACGTGCATGGACTTCTGGATGGCTGCCAGCCGCCGTTGGGATCCTGGCTATTACCCTGGTGCGCATGCGGCGCTCGGTTGTGGTGGTTGGCCTGGTTGGCCTGGCTGTAATTCTGTTCGGCTACAACTGGATCGCCGCAGTGATCCTGGAAGAGAACACCTATAGCCAGATCACCCGGTTAGAGGCCTGGAAATTGGTTGTCGAAATGACAAAAGTCAGCCCAGTTTTTGGCCTTGGCCCGGCCAACTACTATTGGTATGCGCCGCTGTTCAACATCATGGGCTTCCACGTGCCATTCAGCTCCCACAACAACTATGTTGACCTGTTTGCCCAGACCGGGGTAGTCGGGCTGATACTTTTCTTATGGTTCTTCATCTCCGTTGGGATCCTGGCGCTGCGGATGGTTGACCGCGTTCCCACAGGGTTCTTAAACGCTTATGTTTATGGATGCATTGGCGGGATTGCCGGTTCGTTAGCTGCCGGGCTGCTCGGCGATTGAGATCGGAAGAGCACACGTCTGAACTCCAGTCACCGCTCATTATC
>CAZBDC010000010.1:0-55901 GCA_964490575.1 uncultured Anaerolineaceae bacterium
CCCAAGTAGCAAGTTTCGTGCCAGTTTCGACTTTCAGCTTTGACAGACCACTAGTTTCCGAAAACGAGTTATGAAATTGGCCAGACACTCGATGATTTCTTAGGGAATAGCGTTTCCAGCAGCGTCCTGGCCTCATCAGACATCCAACAATCAGGATAAGCATATTGAATTTCGCTCAGCGAACGGAAGCCAAAAACAAGCTGAAGGAAAGTGAGATTGGGAAAGGCCGCGTTACCCTCATCTTTCTGGATAACGGGTTTCCAGGCTTCGATGGTCACGAGCTGTCCATCCTCAAAAACAAGGCGGATACCATCCCGGTAAAAGCTGAGTTTCAGCTCCCCCCGGTACCCGGCGCAGGCGGAATCCGCCAGTCGATTTTCCAGGGCAGGTGAGATACAGCGCAAAAAGGCAGGCAAATCTGGCACGCGCACATAAAATGCGTAGGGCGGGCGATTTATCACCAGCCGGTCGGCCATTACCCGGTAAGCCGGGTGCTCGCTGCCGAACCACAGGCCAAAGCTGGTCAGGGTTTTCTCCCGTTTTTGGGCGTTTTCCTGGCCGATCTTCCATAAATAGCGGATGACCACTGGCGTCACAACCTGGTAAGAAACACCCTTATCCAGCTCATAGCGGATGACCGACTGCATTTTTCCCCAGGGGTACCAGGGATGGGCGAAATAACCCACCGGTACGCCAGCACGAGATTCGATGACCCGAAACTCCAGGCGATTGACATTCTCCGGGCTGCGTTCCAGCAGTTCGTTCCGCCATAAGGCTTCATCACGGATAGCGCTGAGGGCCGAACGGCGGCATTCCTGTTCGTAAAGCTTCATCAGCAACGGGATATCCGCTTCAACAGCCGGGCGAATTTGATAAGGCTCTTCCCCGCCCTCAGGGAGCAGCGGCACCTGGGGTTCATACCCGCCGCGACCCCCGCTCAATTCCAACGCCATCTCATACCCAAACTGCCGGTAATAATATGGAATGCCGGTGATCACCTGGATCAGCTCGCCGCGCTGGCGGCTCCACCCGTGAACGACCTTAAACTGCTCCCGAACCAGCCCGCGGTTGCGGTAATCCGCATCCGTTCCAACCAGCTCTGGCCGGCCCACCCCGAACGGCACGCCCTCATATTCCCAGGTCTGAGAAATCGTGTTCAGGGAAGAGACGATTTTCCCGGTTCGCGTATCTTCAACAATCGTGAAATCGCCTGCCTGGAAAGTTGGATGCGGGCCCTGCGCCAGGTCGCGAACCCAGCTGGCAACTGCCACGCTGTCGAAAGCATCTTCGCCATGAATCCGTCCGTCAAATTCAGCCAGGCGCTCGGCGTCTGAGCACACCGACCGGCGCAATACCAGCCCATCCCCAAGGTCAGCCAGGATCGCTCGTTCCTGTGTGGACACAATAGACTCCCTTCCTTACCGTTTTGGTCTTTCCAGACAGCTGAATAGTCAGGTTAAACCAAAGACACGACTGACGATTGGAGTGTCTGAGGAAAATGAAATTTGAAAAATCTGGGGCTGGCGAATCCCAGGCCCGGGCTTAGCTATCCGCTGGTGAGGAAGCAGGCTTGCTCGACTCTGCGGATGCAGGCTTGCTGTCGCTGGAAGATCTCTCAGCCGAAGATTTCTCTTCAGAATGAGAGCCGCCGGACCGCCCACCCGAAGGGGACTTATGGTCGGTTGAGTAAAAACCCGATCCCTTAAAAACGATCCCAACCGGCGTATAGACTTTGCGCAGGGATTTCTTCCCGCATTCTGGGCAGCGCGTCAGCGGAGCATCAGAGAATTTTTGATTTCTTTCAAACTGAACACCACAACTTTCGCACCGGTATGTATAGATCGGCATACTGTACCTCAAACGATCTGACGAAAAAATATTGCTTTAAAGCTCATTCCAACAAACGATTATACGTCTTATGCAGGCAAAAAATCAAGGGCTTAAAAATTTTCAAAGGATCCTACACCCATCTTCCAGCAAAAAAAGAGGGCAGCCAGGCTGCCCTCAAAAATTCACCGAACCTGTTTGAAGAAACCGGCGGCACCGCTACCGCAGCGATCGCTCCCCAGAACGCCCCATTGCCTCCGCAACGACCAGGAAGTCAGTGGCCGAAATCATCCCGATCAGCACGTTGCGCTCGTCCACCACCGGCAGGTGATGGATTTTCTTTTCTTTCATGATTCGGGCACACTCAGCCACCGTCATATCCGCCTTGATGGTAATCAACGGCGAGGTCATAATATCACGTACTTTGGTTTTTCCGGGATCCTGATCCAGAGCGACCACTTTATCACAAATATCTGTGGTGGTCACAATACCGTATTCAGGATTATTATCATTCTTGTTGACGATAACGCTGTGGATATAGCGGCGGCGCATGGTAGCCAACGCATCCGTGACAGGAATATCGGGGTCGACGAAAACGACCAGGTCCATCATCCAATCGCGTACAGTGAACTGCATAGCTTGATTCTCCTTTCGCGAGACGTTTGAATTGGCGCACAGCATCCCAACAATCTTATGTGATGAGTATAAAGAAAAGGGTCAAAAAAGGCAAGCCGGGCGGGAAATCCAATTACCAGCCCTTGACAAACCAGCCCATAATGCTATACTGGGGTACAGTATATTCCAACCCAAGGTGATTGACATATGCCCCTTTACGAATATCAATGCAAAAGCTGTGGCGAAACTTTCGAGAAAATGATGCGCTGGTCTGAGTCGGGCCACAATCCGGTGTGCCCCAACTGCCAGAGTGAAGATACCCGTAAAAAGGTTTCCAGCTTTGCTTCCATGGGCGCCTCCAGCAGCGGAAGCCTGTCGAGCAGCAGCTGCGGATCCAGCGGCCGCTTTAGCTGAGCTGGCTGATCGACAACCGGCCGTGCGCCGGTTTCATCAAACGTGGTCACATGAAAATTACAACGCCAGATGCGAAAGAAAAGCTGATCCAACGCCTGCGCCGGATTGAAGGCCAGGTGCGAGGCGTACAGGCGATGATCGGCGATGAGCGTGATTGCCAGGAAATCCTGCAGCAACTCTCCGCTATCCGCTCCGCTCTACAGAGTGCCAACCGGGTTTTCCTGAAAGAGTACGCTGCTACCTGCCTGGTTGACCTTCAGGCCAGTGAGGGGAATGTGTCCGTGTCTGAGCGGTCTGCGCGGCAGGAAAAAATGATCCAGGACATGATCGACCTGCTGGATAAAGCACCCTGAGGCCGGCGCAAATTCGAACAACAAACGCCTGAAAGACTATTTGGAGAAGTATCATGGGAACCTCAACTGTAAAATGGATCGGCGGGAAAACCTTTTTGGGCGTCGATTCGACTTCACATTCCGTCGTCCTCTCTACCCCGGCCGACGGTGTGGGCATCAAACCTTCGGACCTGTTGTTGATTGCGGTCGCTTCGTGCTCAGCAGTGGACCTGGTCGAAATCTTAAGCAAGAAACGCATGCCGCTTTCCGAGCTGGAAATCAGCGCGACTGGCGAACAGGATGCGGATCCGCCCTGGACCTTTCGGAAAATACACCTGCACTTTCGCCTGCGCGGTAAGAACCTGACAGAAAAAGCAGTATCACAGGCTATTGAGCTGTCTGAAGAAAAGTATTGCTCGGTAGCCGCCACGATCCGGGCCACCGCTGAAATTACCACAGGGTTTGAGATCCATTCCGATCCCAGCTAGGTAGTTTGCCAGGAGATAAGTCGCCTGATAAAAAGAGGCGTCCAACCATGTATAATCAGGCCTGAGGGAAATCCTCAGGCCTGACGGTTAATATCTGTTTTGATAGTTGTATCGTTTTGTGTTGGCGGCTGCAGTTGCCCACACAAAACGAACGAAGCCCGAATACGTTCTATTCAGGAGTGGTTGTGGAAGACCATGGTGTTCTTGCTCGCTATCGTCACCTGCTAGACCTGCCTGATCACGTCGCCACCATCAGCTTACAGGAAGGCAGTACGCCCCTGATCCCAATGCCGCGCCTTGCGGTTGAGCTTGGCGGTGGCTTTGAGCTGTTTGTGAAATTTGAAGGGCTGAACCCCACCGGCTCATTTAAGGACCGCGGGATGACGGTGGCAATCAGTGAAGCAGCCGGGCGCGGCGCCCAGGCGGTCATCTGCGCCTCTACCGGCAATACCGCGGCTTCTGCAGCAGCGTACGCCGCACGGGCCGGACTGCGCGCGATCGTGATCATCCCGGAGGGGAAGGTCGCAGCCGGAAAGCTGGCCGGGGCAGTGGCCTATGGCGCACAGGTCGTTCAAATCCAGGGCTCATTTGATGACGCCCTGAACCTGGTGGTAGCAATTTCCCGGCAGCAGCCCATCGCGCTGGTAAACTCCTTGAACCCTTACCGGCTGGAAGGCCAGAAAACCGCCGCGTTTGAAATCTGCGAGGACCTGGGCAGCGCCCCCGGCTGGCTGTGCCTGCCGGTTGGGAATGCGGGCAATATTACTTCGTATTGGATGGGTTTCAAGCAGTTCCACCACCTGCAGAACAGCGGCCTGCCGCGGATTCTTGGCGTGCAGGCGGCCGGATCGGCGCCTCTCGTGCTCGGCCACCCGGTCGATCACCCGGAAACGGTTGCCACCGCCATCCGGATCGGGCGCCCGGCGCGCGGAGAACAGGCGCTCCAGGCTGCGGAAGAATCAAACGGCAGGATCATCGCGATCAGCGATGAGGAAATTCTGGCCATGCAGCGGCGGCTGGCTGCCAATGGGGTCTGGGTTGAGCCGGCCTCTGCCGCTGGGGTGGCCGGCCTGGCTCACCAGATTCGCGCGGGGCAGATCGACCTCAAAGGGCAGCGGGTTGTGGCCGTTTGCACAGGTCACGGCATGAAAGACCCGGAGATCATCGCCCACAGCATGCCCACCCCCCACCGGCTGCCGGCTCGTCTGGCTGACCTGGAATCGTTTATCCTGGAAATCAACCAATGAACGCCGCACCCAACCGAGAGGAAAGCTGGCATGTCCACGTGAAGGTCCCGGCGACAACCGCCAACCTTGGCCCAGGGTTTGACTGCCTGGGCCTGGCGCTCGACTTATGGAACGAAGCCTACTTCTCGCTGGAAGGCGAGGAAATCCGCTTGAGCTATCAGGGAGAAGGCCAGAACATTCCCCTGGATGACCGCAACCTGGTCCTTCAGGCCATGCGCTTTTTCTGCGATACGCGCGGGCTGACCCTGCCGCGCGGGCTGGTCATCCGCTGCCACAACCACATCCCGGTCGGTTCCGGGCTGGGATCCAGCGCGTCCGCGGTCCTGATTGGCCTGCTTGGAGCAGCCCGGCTGCTGAACAGCCCACTCGATGACCGGGAAGCGCTCAACCTGGCAGCGCGGATGGAAGGCCATGCTGACAATGTCGCGGCGGCGCTGTTCGGAGGGCTGGTGATCGTGGCGACCGGAAAAGGCGGCTGGCTGGCGCAGCGAATTGAAATCCCGCCCGCGCAGGTCGTCGTAGCGCTGCCGGCTATCGACCTCTCCACCCACACGGCCCGGGCAGTTCTGCCGGGCGAGGTAAGCATGGGAGATGCAACATTCAACATGGGCAGGGCGATGCTGGTCGTTGAGGCGCTGCGCAACAGCGACCTGGAACTGCTCAACCAGGCCATGGATGACCGGCTTCATACGCCTTACCGCCTGCCCCTCATTCCGGGCGCGCAAGCAGCGCTGGAAGCCGCATACCAGGCAGGCGCCAGCGCCGTAACCATTTCAGGGGCAGGTCCCAGCCTGATCGCATTTTGCGCCGGTGAGCCGAAAATACTGGCCAACGCGATGGTATCCGCTTTCAAGCGCAAGGGAGTGGCTGCCCGTGCTTTCCTGCTGCAAACATCCTCCAGCGGTGCGTCTGTTCAAACCCACCCGGTTCTCAGGCCCTGACACCCTGATCCAAAGACTACCGGGTGAAGAAACGGGCGATCAGATTCAAGATGACTGTGAGCAGGATGCTCAAGAGAATCGATGCCAGGACGGGGAAAACGCAGGTCACCCCACCGGTTTGAATGCGGATCGTCCCAGGCAGCTGGCTCAGCCCAGGGAAAATCCGCGCCAGCAGCCAGATACTCCCTCCCAGCAGCGCCAGGAAGACGCCGCCGTAAAACAACCAGCGGCCAATCGCTATCAGGCTATCCATTTGCCAATATCGCGCCAGGCAGCTTCCAGGTGCCAGCTTAGATTTCTGCCCAATTTCCGGCGTACCCGGCGATTGGCATATTCCATTAAGGGCAGCCCACCGATCTCATCCAGGCGTTTCCCAATTTCCCGGGCGCGAATATTGCGGCAGTCCCGGTTGAAACCGCCTCCAGGGCGTTCCGAAAGAAAGTCTTCGTTCTTACCGATACGGAGCAGTTCCCCAAGCAAACGCTCAACTTCTTCCCTGGCGTGGGAGGGAAAAGGCTTTTTCAGTAAATCCGTAATAAAATCCATCATTTACTCTCCATCCAATCGGCATACCCGGGATTACAGGTATTGCTGAAGCTACCTGGGAGCCCAAAGGCACACCACAATCCCGGGCCAGGTCCGACAAACTTATTATCCTGAATTTTACCATCATTGAATGGCCATACTGCCAGCTTCAACAAAGCTTGTACAGCCCTTGACAGCGCCAAAATATCTTCTATAATAAAATAGATTTAGTTCATAAAATTTGGAGATTTGCAATGCTAAGTTGCATGTGTCTGAGGCGGGGTCTGTAATCCCTGCCTCGTTCAAGCAAAACGATTACGGCCAACGGACGAAGGCAGTGGAGCAGCCCCGCAATCAATTGTGATTGTCAGGTGATACGCTCACACTGCTTTTTTGTTGCCTGTTGGCCGTTTTGCATCCAAAAATGAAGAATACAAGGAGTTACATCATCATGGGAATTCAGGAGAACAGTAAAATCCGCATCGCAGCCGACGCCACAGCGCTGATTGGCAACACCCCTCTCGTCCGGCTGAACCGGGTAACTGAAGGGGCCGTAGCCGTCGTGGCTGCCAAGCTGGAATTCTACAACCCGGCCCACAGCGTAAAGGACCGCATCGGCGTCAACATGATTGATGCCGCCGAAAAAGCCGGAAAGATCAACAAGGACACAATCATCGTCGAACCGACCAGCGGCAATACCGGGATTGCCCTGGCGTTTGTTTGCGCCGCGCGCGGCTATCAATGCGTGCTGGTGATGCCCGAAACGATGAGCAAGGAGCGCCGCATGTTGCTGCGCGCTTACGGCGCCGACCTGATCCTGACTCCCGGCAGTGAAGGGATGGCCGGGGCCATCCGGAAAGCCACTGAGCTGGCCAACAGCGACCCGCGCTATTTCATGCCGCAGCAGTTCGAAAACCCGGCCAACCCAGAAATCCATCGCAAGACAACGGCGGAGGAAATCTGGCGCGACACAGACGGCCAGGTGGATATCGTCGTGGCAGGGATTGGCACGGGTGGAACCATCACCGGCGTGGGAGAAGTGTTGAAATCGCGCAAACCCGGGGTAAAGATCATTGCCGTCGAGCCAGATGCCTCGCCTGTTCTTTCCGGCGGGCAAAAAGGGCCGCACCCCATCCAGGGGATTGGCGCCGGGTTTGTTCCGGCTGTGCTCAACACGCAAATCTACGATGAAGTCGTCCGAGTCAAGAGCGAAGATGCCTTCACAACTGCCCGCCGTATGGCAAGGGAAGAAGGTTTGCTGGTAGGGATTTCCTCAGGTGCAGCCACCTGGGCGGCGATTGAGGTAGCCAAACGACCAGAAAATGCCGGAAAGCTGATCGTCGTGATTATTCCGTCCTTTGGCGAGCGCTACCTGAGCACGCCGCTGTTCGCTGACCTGGCCGAATAAGACTGGCTGGGGGGGCCGGTAGAGAGCTCTATACAAGGTTTGGGAGGTATGCCATGATACGCTTTTTTCGTATGATGGGCGAAGATATTCAATCGATTTACGACCGCGATCCGGCTGCGCGCAGCACCCTGGAAATCCTGCTCAGCTACCCGGGGCTTCACGCGATCTGGGGGTACCGGATTGCTCACTGGCTGTGGAATCACAGGATGAAGCTGGTGGCACGCTGGATGTCGCACGCCTTTCGATTTTTGACCGGGATCGAAATCCACCCTGGCGCAAAAATCGGCCACAAATTTTTCATCGATCACGGTATGGGGGTGGTGATCGGTGAAACCGCCGAGGTGGGTGAAAATGTAACCCTCTACCACGGGGTCACCCTGGGCGGCACCAGCCTTGAAAAGGGCAAGCGCCACCCGACTCTGGAAGATAACGTTGTGGTCGGCGCTGGGGCAAAAGTGTTGGGCGCCATTACCATCGGTGCGGGCAGCCGGATTGGCGCCAATGCGGTAGTCGTCAAGGCAGTGCCGGCCAACTCGGTCGTGGTCGGCGTTCCGGGGCAGGTCGTTGTGCGCAGCAAACCACGCCCGGTAGATGCCCCGCCGGACTTAAACCACGGCCTGCTGCCAGATACCATCGGTGTCACCGTGGCCGACCTGATGAACCGCCTGGAACAGGTAGAAGGAATCCTGGCCGGCCGGGTCAATGATCATCCGCTGGCCGGGAACATCCGCAAGCTGGAGAAACTGGAAATCAAACTGCACGGCCACCTGGACGAGCATTCTGTCCTGTTTGAACCGGCCCACCGCAATGGAAAGAGCAACGGCAGCTCCAAAAAAGATCACGAACATCACCTCCATGCACCCCAAAAGGGCCTGTGGCGCGGCGAAGATTTCAGCATTTGAAAAAGAAAACAGGCGGGGCTGCAAAACGCCCCGCCTGTTATTTTTACAAGACGGCAATTTAAATGTGGATGGCGTGCCCCTCAGCCGCTTCAGCGGCTTCCATCAAGGCTTCGCTCAGGGTGGGGTGAGCGTGAACGTTACGGGCGATCTCCGCGGTGGTCAGTTCCATCTTTTGCGCCAGGGTCAGTTCCGGCAGCAGTTCCGATACATCCGGCCCCACCATGTGCGCGCCGAGGATTTCCCCATAACGGGCCTCGGTGATGATCTTAACAAACCCGGCGTAATCGCCCAGGCCCAGGGCCTTACCATTGGGCTGGAAGGGGAAACGCCCAACTTTGATCTCGTGACCAAGCTCTTTGGCTTCTGCTTCCGTATAACCGAAGGATGCCACCTGGGGATGTGAATAGGTGGCGCGCGGCATCATTTTGTAATTCAGCCTGACCGTCTCTACCCCGGCGATGCTCTCAGCGCACACAATCGCCTGGGCTGAAGCCACGTGCGCCAACAGAAGCTGCCCGGTCACGTCGCCAATGGCCCAGATCCCCGGGACATTGGTCGCCATCCGGTCATCGATCTCGATAAAGCCGCGCTGGTTCAGCTTCACGCCTACATCTTCCAGGCCCAGGCCTGCCGTGTTGGGCCGGAAGCCAATGGCAAGCATCGCCTGTTCAGCTTCAAGGACCTTGTCTTCCTGGCCTTCGCCCGGCGAGACGCGCACCCTCACGCCGCTGTCCGTAGTTTCCACCGACTGCACCCGGTGCCCGGTCAGGATCTTAATCCCGCGCTTCTGATAAGCCTTGGCCAGCTCAGTGCTGCTTTCTTCATCTTCCAGCGGCAGGACGCGGGGAAGCATCTCCACCAGGGTTACTTCCGCGCCATACGCATTCCAGACCGTGGCGAATTCAACCCCGATCGCGCCCGCCCCGATGATGATAACCGACTTGGGCAGCCGCTCCTGTACGATTGCTTCCAGGTAAGTGACCACTTTCTCCCCATCGACGGTGACCCCGGGGATGATGAAATTGTGCGAGCCGGTAGCCAGGATGATGTTCTTTGCTTTCAGGTCGGTCTTCTTGCCATCCTTATCCGTCACCTGGACGGTGTCTTTCGCCTTCAAGGACGCAGTTCCCATGTGGACATCAATATTGTTCTTGCGCATCAAGAAACCAACGCCGCGTACCAGCCGGTCAGAAACCTGGCGGCTGCGTTTGACCGCGGCAGGAAAATCGAGCTTGAGATTTTCAAACGAAAAGCCAAACTCCTTACCGCGCTCGCGCAGCGTATGGGCCACATCCGCGTTTTTGAGCAGCGCTTTGGAGGGAATGCATCCCACGTTCAGGCAGACGCCACCCAGCCACTTTTTCTCAACAATGGCCGTTTTCAGGCCCAACTGCGCCGACCGGACCGCGGCCACGTACCCGCCGGGACCCGCTCCAATCACAATGACATCATAAGATTGATTTTCGCTCACGATTGACCTCTCCGTTCGGGAACATCCCCAGGCCGGGAATGCATCATTCCCACATGATGTGTGACGTTCTTATTTATTGTACTATGAGGACCATTCCTTCGCAACGAAAGAATATACAACCTGCGGAATGCGCGCGCGGTAGCCAAAGCTGCTCAGATGGTGGGAAAACCGATTAGCGTGATTCCGTCTGGAGAGCGCTGGCCAGATGGAAGCCTCCGGCCCGGACTGGAAGACCTGCTTGGAGCAGGCGCCGTGATTCACTACCTGAGCGGGACCCGCTCGCCGGAAGCGGAAACCGCCGAGGGCGTTTTCCTGCACTTCCGGGAACGGCTGCCGGAGATCCTGGCAACCTGCAGCTCAGGAAAAGAAGCCGGCGACCAGGGCAGCCCTGAAGATGTGCGCCTGGCAGCTGAACTCAACATCAGCCAGGTCATTCCACGCCTGGTCGGCAGTAGATACGAGCAGCAGGCGAAGCTCAACCGTGACTGAGCTTCTCGATCTGCTGCCGGATGGCCAGAATGCGCGGGTGGCGCGGCGGTAAGCTGGCGGAAAGGATTTCGAGAGCGCGCTGGTAGGCGGCCAGGGCTTCGGGTTGGCTGCCCTGCAAATCGAGCAGCGCAGCGTAGCCGGTCAGCGTTTCCGCCAGGCGGGTGTGCTGTGCCCCAAAAGCAGCGGTCTCGATCGCCAGGACGCGCTCGAAGGCCGCCCGCGCGCCGGGCAGGTCGCCCATTTCTTGCAGGCGCTGGCCATAACTCCTCAGGCGCGGCGCGGTGCGCGGGTCTTGCGCGCCAAACAGGCTTTCATCGATCCACAGGGCGCGCTCGAAGCACGCACGGGCCTCCGTAAAGCCCCCCAGGGATTGGTGCGCCAGCCCCAGGTTGAAGACAATGGCAGCCACCTCGGCGTGCTCCTTGCCATACACGATTTCAGCGATCGCGAGCGCCCGCTCAAAGATTGCCAGAGCCTCCGCCGCGTCACCTTGCTGGCGGATGACCAGGCCCAGGTTATTCAGCCGCGAGGCAATTCGCCCGTGTGTTGAGCCATACTGAACCTCCTCAATGCGGACCGCCCGTTCCAGGGCAGCACGAGCCCCCGCCAGGTCGCCCATCCCTTGCAATGCGCGCCCAAGATTGCCCAACCGGACCGCCACGTTGGGATGCTCCGGCCCAAGCAGATGCTCGTCAATGACCAGCGCGCGCTCATAGGCGGCCTTCGCGCCCGGCAGGTCTCCACTAAGACGCAGTACCTCCCCCAGGTTGTTCAGCATCACCGCCACCGTCGGGTGATAGGAGCCCAGGAATTTCTCCGCCACCCGCAGCGCCTGATCCAGTGAAATGCGCGCAGCCATGAGCTTCCGCTGCATCAGCAAGACGGCTCCCAGGTTGCCCAGGACCAGGGCGACATTCAGGTGATTGGAACCGAAGCGGGTTTGCATGATGATCAAGGCGCGATCGAAGGCATCCTTTGCCCCATCTAAGTCGCCCTGAAGCTGGAGAATATGACCATAGTTATTCAAGATCGTGCCAATAACCGGATGGGCGTTCCCAAAAGCCGCCTCAAAAATCCTCATCGCCTGTTCCGCTGCAGAGCGGGCAGCCGGATAATCGCCAAGGCTGCGCTGCGCTTCCGAGAGGTTGGCCAGGTCACGGGCAACGTTGGGGTGCTGCGGTCCAAACGCGGCCTGGTCGATCGCTAGAGCCTGTTCGAAGGCCTCGCGCGCGCGGTGGATCGCCCCGGAGGACTGGAAAACCACGCCCAGGTCGTTCAAATCCCGCGCGACCGCGGGGTGTTCAGGGCCCAGAGCCGTTTCATCAATCGCCAGGGCCCTTTCCAGGACCTCCTGGGCCGGGTTAATTTCACCCAGGTCGCGCAGGATCACACCCAACCCATCCAGGTAGCGAGCCACCAGCGGATGCTGGCGTCCCAGGCGCTCCTCTGCCAGCAGGGCGGCCCGTTCCAACAGGCCGCGGGCCTCCTCGAGATCGCCCAGGTCCTGCGCGTTCTGCCCGAGGCCTGCCAGGTCGCGCGCCAGAGCCAGCGGATCAGAATCCGGCTGGCGCTCGTCGATAGCAAGCGCGCGCTCGAGCAGCGGCTGGGCTTCCTTGTACAGGCCATATTCGCGCAGGTTCGCGGCCTGCTGGTACAGGTCACCCGCGACACGCGGGTGTTCAGCGCCAAAAATTTCCTCGTCCAGGCGCAGAGCGCGGCCCAGGGTCTCCCCGGCGGATTGAAAATCAGCCATCGTTTGAAGAAACTCGCCCAGCGCCAGCCACAGGCTGCCGGCTTCCTGGGGACACTGCATTTCAGTGAGCACGGCGACCTCACGCAGCGCCGGCACGAGGCAGGCAAACAGGCGCGGCTCGGCGGCAGCGACAGACAGCCGGGCGACTGCTGCAATCAGGTCTGCCGCAGCGGGTAAAGCCGGCGAAACCTCCTGCCACGCCGCGGGCCGGTTCAGATCATCCCACCCGGCAAACCCGGCCGGCGCCAGGTCACGGAGTAGCATGATATCTTCTGGGGCCGCCCGGCCGGCGATCAGGTTTCGCAGCGCCGTCACCAACCCGGCATAATTCACAGGAAAGAAAGCGGCTTCCATGGCTAGCCTTTCTGGGCCAGGGGCAGCCTGGAACGCACCATCGCATCCGTCATTCGCGCCACGCGCGCCATGAAAGCCACGTCGTGAACGCGGATGATATCTGCCCCGCGCGCGATGCCAATGGCAACCGCGGCAGCTGTTCCTTCCAGGCGCTGGTCGGGGGGAAGGTCCAAAGTATAGCCGATGAACGATTTCCGCGAGGGCCCCAACAAGACCGGGTAGCCCAGCGCGCAGATCTCGTCCAGCCGGTTGATCAATTCCAGGTTCTGCTCGACAGTCTTACCAAAACCCACCCCAGGGTCAAGGATAATATGTTCATCAGGTATCCCGGCCGCATGCGCCAGGCCAACTGATTCCAGCAGTTCTTTTTGGATATCCCCAATCAGGTTATCGTAATGCACACCGACGTAACGCCCGCCCAGGCGCTCCTGCAGATCGGTGGAGGCTGGCTTGAGGCGATTGTGCATCATCACCACCCCGGCGCCCGCCCGGGCGATCACCTGGCCCATATGCGGGTCGGCCCTGAGCCCCCAGATATCGTTAATCCAATCCGCGCCTGCCCGCAAAGCGGCCTCAGCCACGCCGGATTTGTAGGTATCCACAGAAATCAAGACGCTCCCTGTCCCGCCCTTGAACTCGCGGGCCAACTTTTCAACGATTGGGATCACCCGTTCCCTTTCCTCTGCTTCCGAGACGACCTGCGCGCCTGGGCGCGTGCTTTCTCCACCGATATCCAGGATATCCACCCCAGCCTCGACAAACCGGTGGGCCTGCTCGATCGCCGACCGGACCGGATCGCCAAGCTGAAGGATCCCATCCCCCGAGAAGCTGTCCGGGGTCACATTTAAGATTCCCATAACAAACGTTCGTACGCCGAAAGCAGGAAAGCCATCGATTACCTTGCGCACGCCTGCCTGATCAAGGCGCGCCAGCAAATCGCCAATTGCCACCTTCAGGCGCGGATGTGGAAATTTGGGGGCCAGGTCTGCCAGTGGCGCGAGAACAAACACCCGCTCGGCCAGCCCGGGATGCGGAATCGATAGAGTTTCCATTTCCAGGACCAGATCGTCATAAAAAAGAATATCCACGTCGATCAGGCGCGGGCCATTGCGAAAAGTGGGCTGGCGGCCCAGGCGGACCTCAAGATATTTCAGGAATGAAAGCAGTTCCTCCGGGGTAAGCCGGGTGCTGGCCTCTACAACCTGATTGAAGAAAGCCGGCTGGTCGGAAAACCCCCACGGTTCAGTCTCATAGACCGGCGAAACCCGCCGCACCCGCACGTCAGGCGCAAGAGCCGCCAGCGCAGCGCGCAGATTGGCATCCCGCCGGCCCAGGTTTGTTCCCAGCGCAAGATAAACGAGATGATCCTGATCGCTCATTTTTCGCTTATACTCCGCGCACCGCGTTAATTAAATCCGCCAGGAGCCCATAAGCGGTGGTCTCTGGGCCTGGGTTGCTCTCGATAATCCCCAGGCCGGGCAGCACATCCAGCTTGAACTCGACGTAAGAACTGGTGCCGCTAACCGTAAAAAGTGGCGATTCCGGGCCCACCCGCTCAGGCCTTACCCGTCCAAGGACCCGCCCATCTTCGATGCGAGCGCTGCAGACCAGCTTCCAGCGCTCTCCGCTTTCAAGCGCCTGACCGATTATGCGCGGGTTGATCCCGCGAATCCCTTCCCGCTCAACATCCTGCGGCTTCATCGGCGCATCCATCAGAACAGTGGAGAGGGCCGCGACTTTAATCGCTGCGTCCCAGCCGTCGATATCGGCGCCCGGGTCTGTTTCGGCGATCCCAATTGACTGCGCATAACGGACGGCTGCTTCAAACGACTCGCCAGCCGCCATTCGATCCAGGATCAGGTTCGTACAGGAATTCAAGATACCAGAAAAGCCCAACAGGTTCGCGGCGGGCAGCGACCCACGGAAAAGGGAGAAGATCGGCGCGCCATCCATCACAGCCGACTCAAACAGGAACCGCCGGCCGGTTTGGCGAGCCAGGGCCATTAATTCGGCATAGGCGTGAACAACCGGGCCTTTGTTGGCTGAAATCGCGTGCATTCCCCGCGCCAAAGCTGCCCGCAGATAATCGCTGGCCGGGCGGCCCGTCTGGTGATTGACCGGCGTATTTTCGAACAGTGCATCAGCAGGGCATTCCTCGATGAACTCGAAAATATCCCCCGGCCGGCCCAGCGGCTGGCCGCTGGATGCCAGGTCCAGGACCTGGTCAAGATCCAGGCCGCCTGGGGCAATCACCACGCCATGCCGGGCCGTGGCGATCCCGGTGACCTGGACGTCGAGGTCGTATTCCGCCAGCAGCTGCGCTCGCTTCTGTAAAAGCAAGCGGGTAAATGCCTGCCCCACATTGCCAAACCCCACCAGCGCCAGGGATAATTGTTTCATAATCAATTAAACCTCCAAAGAGCAGGATACAATCCTGGCCGGTGGGCCTGGCCCATCTACACAGGCGGCCAGGGATACGAACGGCGCGAAGATGGCGGCGTCGGAAACCGTCCGCCATCGCACAGACGCCGCGAGCGCGCAATCAACGCCGCCACTTCACTAGCGCGCAGGTAGCGCAGCAGTTTCGTGTGCAGGGGAGCCCCGTCCTGGAGCTGATCGATCAGCGAAGCCACGCTGGCCAAAATATCGGCGGGGATCTCTTCACCGCCAAAATCCCACACTACCGTGCGTAATTTATCCTCTACATGAAAGCACAGCCCATGATCGATCAGCCAGAGATGATCCTGCGCGTCCCGCAGGATATGCCCGCCCTTCCGGTCGGCATTGTTCAGGATCAAATCAAAAGCCACCACCGGGCGCAGGCGCCCACGCTCCTGCTCGTCAAAATTGAAATAATGGTGGTTGGGATCATGGTCAACATACAATTGAACCGATCCGGCCCCCAACGGGCCATGTTTGCGTAAAACCGTGGGAGGGACGAACCCCCACCCCAAGGCCTCGCTGACATGATATGCAGCCACCTCCCGGCGGGCCAGCGAACCGCGTGGAAAATCCCACAGCGGCTGCTCGCCACGGACCGGCTTATAAACAACCTGGTACGCCAGGTCAAGATAAGAAAGGTCAGCCAGAAAGGTGTAATTGGAGCCGCTTAAAAACTGGCCCTGCAGCTCGATCTTCCCTTTTCGCAAGGCTTCAAGAATTGGCGCCTTGTCCACCGCAGCATTTTCTTCCACAGCCAGGATTAGTGCTTATGGCCATTGCGCTTTGGGCAAAAATGCCCGGATGGATCCATGGGCTGACCGCAGTATGGGCAAATTGGGCGTCCACGGCCAGAAACTTCCAACCCCCATCTCCCCATAGCGTATAGCTGCGAGCGCGTGCACCAAAACCGAACGACACCCGATTCTTCAGTGCTGCCCTCGTTATCGGCCGTTTGGATCTCCCGCACAACCAGGACTGCCATATCGCTATCTGCATCGTAAGCCAGCCCAAGCTCGCCAACTCGAAACAGTGGATCAACCGGCGGCTGAATGTGCATGCTCGCCTCATCATATTCAGCGACGACCGCGGACAAATCAGGATAACGTTCGTTCAGTTCTGCCAGGAAGTCTTCAATCCCCAGAGCCAGTGTCTGGATCTGAACCTTCTCGACGATCACGGTAACCACGCTTTCTTCTGTCCGACCCTGGATGTAAAAAACTCGCTGCCCGGGCTGTCCAATGGCGTCTGTGGTGATATGAAGGACAGGGTTTAAATCCATCTCAATGCGCGGCATGCTTTTTTTCTCCTTTGAATATAAGTATACACTGTCCTCATTGCAATTTTCCAGACTCCCATTGTACATATTGTACCTCATGGGCATCACCCAATAAAATGGGCAGCAGTTCCTGAAGCGGAGCGGGAGTTCCGGTCGTAAAAATCTCCACCGGGCCAGGCGTCTCACAGGCGACCTCCCGGCTGCGGGCAGCCAACAGGCGGGCCGCCTGGCGAGCAACTGCCGGGGCAGGATCGATCACGCGAACGCCAGGCCCGGCAACCTCCTCAATCAGGGGAATTACGAAGGGATAATGGGTACAGCCCAGCACGAGCGTGTCGGCGCCGCGTTCGATCATCGGCCGGATCGCGCGCTCTAGAATGGCGCGCGTTTCCTCGCCGTTTAGCCGGCCGGCTTCGATCTGCGCCACCAGTCCCGAACAGACATCCTGCAGGATGGTCACGCCATGGGCAAAACGGTCCACGACCGAGGCATACAGCTGGCCCTGGAAGGTAACCGGTGTCGCCAGCACGCCAATGACCCCGCTGTTCGTCAATGACACAGCCGGCTTTACTGCCGGCTCCATGCCGACAAAAGGGATAAACGGAAATGTTTCCCGTAAATGGTACAACGCGGCGGCTGAAGCCGTATTGCAGGCCACGACCACAATTTCTGCGCCCCGGTCGAGCAGAAAACGCGTAATTCTCTCCGAATAAGAGCGGACCTCAGCGTTTGTGCGCGACCCGTACGGGACGTGAGCCTGGTCAGCCAGATAGATAAGCGGCTGGCAAGGCAGCAATGCGCGAATTGCACGCAAAACCGACAGGCCGCCTACCCCGGAGTCAAAGATGCCGATTGGTGCGGGTGCAGAAGCGTTGCCCATGGTTTTGCATCAACGAAATCAGGCTGCGGAACGGCGATCGTTCATACCGGCTGCTTCTTGCGCGGCAGCCTGGACCAGGCCCTGGAACAACTGGCGCTGCGCGGCATGGTCCTGCAGCCACTCCGGGTGCCATTGAACTCCCAACCCAAAGGGATGCCCGTGCACTTCGACGCCTTCCACCAGGGCATCGGGGGCGTGCGCCACCGCAACCAGCGGGTCAGCCAGGCGATCGATCCCCTGGTGATGGAGGCTGTTCACCTCAAAGCGCTCCCCGCCAAGGTAACCGGCCAGGCGGCTGCCCGGCGTGACAGAAATCGCGTGGGCCAGGAAATATCGAGGAATATCAGGGTAATAGTCGTGCCGGGATGCGCCGGCCATCTGATCGCCAATATCCGTGTAAAGAGTCCCACCCAGGGCGACGTTGATTACCTGGATTCCCCGGCAGATGCCCAGGAAAGGTTTGCCTCGGCCTGCCGCAAGCTGGGTCAGCCTGATTTCCAGCTGATCGCGGCGCTCATCGATACCATACACCCGCGGGTGCGCCACGCCCTGGAAGCGCCCCGGATGGATATCTCCGCCGCCCGTTAGCAAAATCCCATCCAGGCGGGCAAAAAGCGCAACCAGCTCGCTTTCCGAAAGTCCGACCGGGATCACGACCGGCAGACCGCCGGCCCGCACAACTGCCTGGATATAGGCCTCTCCTATCGTGATTGTGCCCATCTTACCTTCCGCAGGTGGGGTGAAGCTGGAAGTCAAACCAATCAGTGGACCCGGCATATTCCCTCAACAAAAATTATCGGACTTCGTTCGTTTTGGCTACAAGGATCAAAACAGACAAAACAGGCGATCAAGAAAGGAGAAAAGGGCGCAGCCCATAGCGTGGCTGCACCCTGTTGATCCAAGGAAAAACCCCAATTACGAAAAACGCTGCTTGAGGCGAGCTCGTTTGCCGGTGCGGTCTCGCAGGAAGTACAGGCGAGCCCGGCGAACCTGGCTGTGACGCTCTACCACAACCTTGTCGATCCGCGGCGAGCGAGTCAGGAAGGTGCGCTCAACGCCGATTCCATTGCTGGCAACGCGGCGAACCGTAAAGGTGGAATTGGTTCCGTTCTGGCGCGTATAAAGCACCGTGCCTTTGAATTCCTGGATACGCTCGCGGTTGCCCTCTTTAATCTTCACGTGCACGCTGACCACATCACCTGGCCGTAAAGCCGGGATTTTCTCATTAACGGGTGCCTCAAGGGCTTTCAAAAGTTCGGTCATCTTAACATTCCTTACCAGTTAGTGTGGCTGCGCAGAGGCTCACCTCGACGCGCAAATTATCGTATTGAAAAGCCGCCTTGCATTGGCGCGGCCTGGGATTATACCATAGTTTCATCATTACAAGACAAGATCCTGAAATTTCTTTGGGCCGTGCAACTGAAATGGGCCTTTTCTGTTATACTTTGGCAGGTTAGACCGGCGCTGGCTGAGCCGGCCATCCCGGATCCTCTCCAAGGCCTGCCCGTGATGTTATCAAAAATTCGCTCGATTGCCCAGAGCTTTTTCTTTCCGTCCTGGTCCATCCCACTTGCACTGCTCGCTTTGACCCTGCTGGCCTACGGCCTGCGAGCGTTTTCACTGGGCTTTTTTTGGGATGATTGGCCTTATTTGTGGTACTTTCATCGCTTTGGACCCGCCGGGATCATCGCCGCTTTCACCCAGGACCGGCCTTTTCTCAGCCTGATCTACAATGCTACCCTTTCCCTGCTGGGGAATTCGACCCAGAACTGGCAGATGTTTGCCCTGCTGGCGCGCTGGCTGTGCAGCCTTGGCCTGTGGTGGGCGCTTACTCTGACCTGGCCACGCCATCCCCACAAAACTGCCTGGGTGGCCTTTTTGTTTGCCATTTACCCCGGCTTTACCCAACAATGGATTTCTGTCATCTACGGACAGGCTTTCCTCCTGTATGCGCTGGTTTTCTTTTCGATCGGGATTACCCTGTGGCTGGCGCGCCGCCGGGCATCGCTCCCGATCTGGAAGCTTCTGATCGGAACGCTGCTCGCGCTGTCACTCTCGGCGTTCACGATGTTCTCAACCGAATATTTCTTCGGCCTCGAACTGCTGCGGCCCATCCTGCTGTGGCTGGTGCTGGCGGCCCCCCCAGCAGCAGCCGGTCCGCGCTTGAAAGTGCTGCGCCGGCGGCTTACCCGCACTGCCGCCTGGTGGGGCCCCTACCTGGGGCTGATGATTCTCTTTGTCATCTGGCGCGGGCTGATCCATACCTTCCCGTCGGCTGAGCTGACCACCCTCGAAGGGATCAGCCGGTCGCCGCTTGGCGCCGTGCAAAGCCTGCTGCTGACCATCCTGGAAGACCTGCTTGAAGCGACTCTGGTTGCCTGGGGCCAGCCGCTCCAACTGGCCGGCCTGATCGAATCCGCCGGCGCGTTTGCCGGGCTGCGGCTTTTAGCCGTCATTGCCGGCACCGGGCTCCTGGCTGCCGTTTACCTGACCCGCCTCACCCCAAAAGCGCCTCCTGTGGATCGCCTCGACCAGGCCCGCCCGCGCTGGGCCTGGCAGGCCATCGCCGTCGGGCTGGTTGCGCTGGCGGTCGCCGGTTGGCCTTTCTGGATCACCGGGCTGCCCATGCGGATGGGCTTTCCCCAGGATCGCTACACCCTGCCGCTGGTCCCTGGGGTCGCCCTGCTGTTGGCTGGTTTGATCGACCTGTTGGGCGGCAAAGATGGCTTCAACGCCGATGTTCCGCGCAAAGCCATCCTGCTCGGGATCATCGTGGGGCTGGCAGCCGGGTTCCACAACAGCCAGGCGCTTCAGTACCGCCAGGACTGGCAAAAAGCGCGCGACTTCTTCTGGCAGCTCACCTGGCGGGCCCCAGGCGTGGACACCGGCACGCTCTTTTTGACCGAGAAGCTGCCCTTTAAGTATTTTGAGGATGACTCGCTGACTGGCCCGCTCAACTGGACTTATGACCCCGGCGGTGATACCACCCGCATGGGCTATTTGCTGTATGACTTGCATGTGCGCCAGTATTCCCTGCCAGGCCTGCAGCCTGGCCTGCCGGTCAAGAAAGATTTCCGGGCGACTCTGTTTGAAGGAACTACTTCGCAGGTCCTCGTGGTAGATTACCAGCCGCCCGGCTGCGTCCGCGTGCTCGACCCGGTCTATGACGCCGACCTGTATAATTTCCCAGAGCTTCTCCAACGCGCCATCCCCCTCTCAAACCCGGCCCAATGGATTCGAGATGCGAGCCCGGCGGCGGTTCCGCCCGAAATTTTTCCCACTGAACCCAAACACCGTTGGTGCTATTTCTATGAGAAGGCCGAGCTGGCCCGCCAGGAGCAGGATTGGGAAGCAATTTACTGGCTGACCCAGGAGTCGATCAAATCGGGATATCGCCCAGAAGATCCGGCGGAGTACCTGCCGTTTATTGAGGGCCATCTGCGCCTCTGGCTGCAGGATGACGCCTTCCAGCTAACGGAAGCCGCCTACGAGGGATCCTGGAAGCTGCGGCCGGCTCTTTGCGCAGCCTGGACCAGGGCAGCCCGCTCCGGCATCGATATTAGCGAATCGTATCGGGTGAAGCTCAAAGAAATCGTTCAATGCACGCTCCCATGAGGTAAGCTTGACCAGTTATTCCTGTTCGGTCGTGATCCCAGTTTATAACAGCGCAAAAACCCTGGCGCCGCTGACAGAGCGGCTGGCCGAGGTGCTGCCGCAGGTTGCGGAAAATTTCGAGGTGATCCTGGTCAACGATGGCAGCCCGGACGATAGCTGGCAGGTCATCACCAGGTTATGCCAGCAGTATGTATGGTTGCGCGGAATCAACCTGATGCGCAATTATGGACAGCACAACGCCACCCTGTGCGGGGTGCGAGAGGCTCGCCACGAGATCATTATTACCATGGATGATGACCTGCAGCACCCACCCGAAGAAATTCCCCGGTTGCTGGCAAAGCTGGCCGAGGGCTATGATGTGGTCTATGGCGTCCCGCAGAAAAGGCCACACAGTTGGTGGCGCAACTGGTTCTCTGTGTTCACCAAGCGCGTTCTGGCCCAGGTGATGGGGATAAAAACCATCCGCGACATCGGCGCTTTTCGCGCCTTCCAGGCTTATTTGCGCGCCGCGTTTGCTGACTACCGCAACCCGAACGTCATCCTGGATGTGCTGCTCTCCTGGGGCACCGCGCGCTTTGCCACAGTGACGGTCAATGAAAAACCACGCGAGGTTGGCCGGTCAAATTACGATTTACTCAAGCTCTTTCGAGTTACGATGATCGTGCTGACCGGTTTCAGCACCGTGCCATTACGCCTTGCCAGCATGCTCGGCTTTGGCTTCACTCTGTTTGGCATCGTGGTGTTTCTGTATGTCTTTATCGTGACGCTGCTAAAAGGCAGCCTGCCCGGCTTTCCGTTCCTTGCCTCCATCATCTCATTGTTCAGCGGGACTCAATTATTCGCTCTTGGCATTATCGGCGAGTACCTGGCCCGGATTTTCGACCGCAGCATGGACCGCCCGGCATATATGATCGGCCAACGCACCGCCAGCCAGGCTGCGCATTTTCGGGAGGCGGACACCCGGTGATGAAAGGCGTGATCCTGCAGCCTTCTTATATCCCCTGGCGGGGACATTTCGACCAGATCAACAAGGCCGATTTGTTCATTTTCTACGATGATGTCCAATACGATAAACATGGCTGGCGCAACCGCAACCGGATCAAGAACCGCCAGGGGGGGCAATGGCTGACCATCCCGGTGCACAGCAAGGGTGTGGTCATCGAAGAGATCCCGATCCATCAGATTGAGATTGCATGGGAGCAGCCGTGGAACGTCCAGCACTGGCGAGCGATCCAGCAGAACTACAGCAAAGCGCCTTATTTCAAGCTGTATGCCCCCTGGCTAGAGGAAGTCTACCAGCGTAAACCGGCCCGGCTGGCTGACTTCACCATTCCACTGATGATGGAAATCGCGCAGGAACTTGGCATCTGCCAGACGCGCTTTTTACGCTCGTCCGAGCTCAAAGCCAGCGGCAGCAAGACCGACCGGCTGATTTCAATCCTGACCCAGGTAGGGATAGACCATTATATTTCGGGGCCTTCAGCCAGCAGCTACATCGAAACCGAGAAATTCCAGGCAGCCGGGATTAAGCTGGAGTACATGGAATACAATTATCCGCAGTATCCGCAGCTTTATCCGCCCTACGATCCGTTCGTCACTGTCCTGGATTTGATGTTCATGGTCGGCCCAGACGCGCCCCACTATATTTTTCGACGAGAGTGATATGAGCGATATCCCCAATTACGAACAGGCCCGACAATATTTTGAAGAGCGGCTCACCACGCATGGCACAACGGCGCGCGGCGTCGACTGGAATTCGGAGACCGCCCAGGAGCTGCGCTTCTCTCAATTGATCAAGGTGATCCATCCCGAAACCCCTTTCACGCTTCTCGATTACGGCTGCGGGTATGGGGCGCTGGCCGGGTATCTGCTGCGATCGAATTATCCCTTAACGACGTATGTCGGCTTCGACATTTTGGAAAGCATGGTCGAAAAAGCGCGTGAGCACTATGCCGCTCATACCGGATGGATCTTTACCTCCAATTTTGATGCGCTGGCCCAGGTAGACTACGTCATTGCCAGCGGAATCTTTAACCTGAAGCTGGACACACCCTTTGATGCATGGACCCAATACGTGACCGGTGAGCTGCACAAAATGGACCGTCTCGCCCGCAAAGGCTTTTCCTTCAACATGCTGACCAAGTATTCCGACGCCGAGTACATGCGCCCCCACCTGTATTACGCTGATCCGTGCTACCTGTTCGACTACTGTAAGCGACATTTTTCCCGCAACGTAGCCCTGCTGCACGATTATGAAGTCTATGACTTCACCCTGATTGTGCGGAAGTAGAGCATCCGAAATGACCGAGAGCATCCGTGTCGATTTCAACAAACCGACCCTGGTCGGAAATGAGCTGGTCTACATCCAGCAAGCCATCGAGAACAGGCACATTTCGGGGGATGGCAGTTTCTCCAAACGATGCCAGGAGGTTCTGCAGCAGGCTCTGGGCGTACCGCGCGCCTTACTGACGACCAACTGCACCCACGCCCTCGAAATGGCCGCGCTCCTGTTAGACATTGGGCCTGGCGATGAAGTAATCGTTCCATCGTTCACATTTGTCTCAACCATCAACGCGTTCGTTCTGCGCGGCGCACGACCTATCTTCATCGACATTCGCCCGGACACGCTGAATATGGACGAGGGCCTGCTGGAAGACCTCATCACAGACCGTACCCGGGCGATCCTGCCCGTCCACTACGCTGGCGTCGGTTGTGAGATGGACGCGATTATGACGGTCGCCGGGCGTCACGGTGTGCCGGTGGTCGAAGATAATGCGCACGGGTTATATGGCAAATATAAAGGACGTTACCTGGGAACATTTGGGAAGTTAGCCACCCAGAGCTTTCACGAAACCAAGAACTTTACCTGCGGAGAAGGCGGCGCGCTGCTGATCAACGATCCGCAGTTCATCGAGCGGGCTGAAATCCTGCGCGAGAAAGGCACCAACCGCAGCCGGTTCTTTCGTGGCATGGTCGACAAATACACCTGGGTCGACATGGGTTCCAGCTACGTTCTATCCGATGTACTGGCCGCATTTCTCTATGCGCAGTTGGAAGCCAGCGAGCAGATCCAGCAGAAGCGGAGCCAGATCTGGCAGTATTATCATCAAAACCTGAGCAGTTGGGCGCACGGCAACGGTGTTCAAACGCCAACAGTGCCGGCCCACTGCGAGCAGTCTTACCACATGTTCTACCTGCTGCTGCCCTCCCTGGACGCCCGCCAGGCTTTCATCGATTTCCTCCGCAAGGAAGGCATTTACAGCGTTTTCCATTATCTCCCCCTGCATCTCTCGGAGATGGGCGCCCGGTACGGCGGCCTGCCCGGCGACTGTCCGGTGACCGAATCGGTCAGCGACCGGCTGGTTCGCCTACCCTTTTACCACACCCTCACTGTCGAAGAACAGCAGCGGGTAATCGAAGCAATCCATCGTTTTCGACCCTGAACGGACCTTGTTTGCATGAAACTCCTTCTGCGCCGCTGGGCTGTCCCGATTGCGATCTTTATCTTGCTGATCCTTAGTTTTGGCATCCTCATCCCCTGGTTGGGTTATTACTGGGATGATTGGACATTTATCCTCACCGGACGCCTGATGGATGTGTCCGGTTTTTTGGCATACTCCCGGTATGACCGGCCCATCTCCGCCTGGACATCAATGGTCAGCTTTCCAATCCTGGGCTTTACGCCGATCCACTGGCATATCTTTACCCTTTTACTGCGCTGGGGAACAGCCGCCGCCTTCTGGTGGATGATGACCCGCCTGTGGCCTGCTAACCGCCGCGAAGCAGCCTGGGCGGCGCTGCTTTTTTCGGTCTACCCGGTTTTCACCCAGCAGTCCATCGCAGTCACTTACAGCCAGCACTGGATCTGCTATCTACTGTACATCCTGTCATTGGGCGCCATGCTGGAAGCCTGGCGCAGCCAGCGCGAGCATCCTGCCCGCTTCTGGCTGCTCACCACCCTGGCGATGGCTGCTTCCCTGCTGCAGGTTCTGACAATGGAGTACTTCGCCGGCCTCGAACTGCTGCGGCCTTTCCTGTTATGGATCCTGGTGGCCGAACAAACGGGCGGGCTGCGCGCCCGGATCACCGCCGTCCTGCGCGGTTGGCTACCTTACCTGCTCACCCTGGCGGGGTTTACCGTCTGGCGCCTGTTTTTCCTCCAATTTCCGGGAGAAGACACAAATTTACCCGGCCTGCTTTTCCGGATAGTTACTGAACCGCTGAAAGCTGGGCCGCATTTCCTTGAAATCGCCCTGCAAGACACCTCACACTTACTCTTTGGGGTTTGGGCAAAAATCATCGCACCTGAGAATCTCGTCCTGAGCGATCGCTTCAGCCTGTTCTCCTGGGCCTGGACATTGCTCGTCGCGGCTGCGGTGGGTTGGTTTCTAATGCGGCTGCCAGAGTTTCCCGCTGTTATCCGTGAACGGCCCACCGCCTGGGTCCGCCAGGCGCTGGTGGTGGGCGCGGCAGCGATTGCTCTGGGAATGCTTCCGGTCTGGTTCACCGACCGGCAGATTATCACCGGCGCCTATTCCGACCGGTTTGGGCTGGCTGCTATGTTAGGGTCAAGCCTGATCGTTGTTGCCTTACTCCAGGGGATCGTTGCCCAAAGAATCCAGCGGATCGTCCTGATCAGCCTGCTCATCGGCCTGGCAACCGGAATGCACCTCCGGACAGCCAATGAATATCGCTGGGTGCGAGTCCTGCAGAACCGCTTTTTCTGGCAGCTTTCCTGGCGCGCGCCTGAGATTGACGCGAATACAGCCCTTATGGCCCACGCTGAAATACTGCCCAAAACCGGGTTGTACTCAACATCGGCGGGGATCAACTTAATCTATGCTGATCCTTCTCCGTCAAGCCGGATGCCTTACTGGTTTTTCTCTTTAAGCCGCGAGTTGGGGCACCGCCTGCCCGAACTGCTGGGCGGCATCCCGCTGGAGGCAGCCTTTCGGCAGCTATCCTTCCAGGGGAACAGCAGTCACAGCCTGATCCTCCACTTCCAGCCGTCCGACGCGGACTGCCTGCGGATTCTCACTCCACAGGACACTGCAGACCCTGCGCTGCCAGAAGTCGTTGTCCGGGCGCTGCCGATCATAGACCTGTCGCGCATCCACCCCGACCCGGGCCAAAATAATGTGCCTGAGGAGACGATATTTGGCCCTGAGCCTGAGCACGGCTGGTGTTACCTGTTCCAAAAAGCCGATCTCGCCCGCCAGGCCGGCGATTGGGCCCAGGTGAGCGCGCTGGGCGACCAGGCCCGCGAGCAAGGCTATAACCTGCAGAATTCGCAGTCCAATACGCCGCAAGAGTGGATTCCTTTCATCGAAGGCTATGCTCATCTCGGACGCTGGGAAGATGCGGTGGAAATCACCAGGGCGGCGCTGGAGCAGGAGCCCAAAATGGCGGCCCGCGCCTGTGACCTGTGGGAGGACATCCAGGCAGCCAGGCCTGAGGCGGATGCCCAACCAGTCGTTCAGGATCTGTTGGGCACTTTAGGCTGCGGCCCGTAGAGACCCGGATAATTTGGAATTGGAATAACAAACCGCTAGCAATGAGCTTTACGGCGTATAATTGCTACGTGTTTCGCGTTTTGAGATCTGTTAGTTGACCGTCTGGAGGTAAGAGAAGTTATGTTAAATCCGTTCGTTGGCCACCCGGTCCTCTACCTGGACCCAGGGTCTGGGAGTTTCCTCATCCAGCTTTTGCTGGCTGCCGGGCTTGGAATCGGGGTGGCAGTAAAGATGTATTGGACGAAGATTAAGAGCATTTTCAGCGGAAAGAAAGCCGATCCATCATCTCCATCTGAAGATGAAGATGAAGAATAGCAACCGGGAAAACCACCGGATCAGCGCTTCCTTTCGCGACCCGAGCGGTTTCCTGTTTCAGCGCGATGGGGTGCTATACCGGCAGGTTAACCGGTTTTATCAGCAAGATTATGACCTGCTGATGTCGTCCGGCTTATTTGACCGGCTGGTCAAAGCCAAAAAGCTCATCCCCCACGCAGAGGTAGAGAAGGCCCCGCCGGTCACAGAACTGGCCTACCGGGTAATCCAACCCGAACAGGTTAATTTTATTTCCTATCCATACGAATGGAGCTTCAGCCAGCTCAAAGATGCTGCTTTACTGACCCTTTCCATTCAAAAGACTGCCCTGGAATATGGCCTCTCGCTAAAAGACGCCAGCGCTTACAACATCCAGTTTCACAATGGCCGGCCGATCCTGATCGACTCCCTATCCTTCGAGGCCTATCAGGAGGGCAAACCTTGGGTCGCGTACCGCCAGTTTTGCCAGCATTTTCTTGCCCCGCTTGCTTTAATGGCGCTAGTCGACGTGCGTCTCAGCCAGCTCCTTCGGGTTTACATCGATGGCATTCCCCTGGACCTGGCCAGCCGGCTGCTGCCTTTCCGCAGCCGGCTGCAATTCGGTCTGCTGGCTCATATTCACCTGCACGCTTCGGCACAGAAGAAATATTCTGCCGCCCCTGAGCAGGCCCAGGCCCAGGCGCAAGCTCGCCAGGTCAGCAAGATGGGCCTGACCGGGTTGATCGACAGCTTGCAAAAGACCGTCAAAGCTCTGACGTGGCAGGCCGGGGGAACAGAGTGGGGCGATTATTATGACTCCACCAATTACACGCGTGAAGCGTTCGATCACAAGGTTCAGGTGATCAAAGAATTCATCACGGCTGTCCAGCCCAAACAAATCTGGGACCTGGGTGCAAACACGGGCGTGTTTTCAAGACTGGCAGCCGAGATGGGGATATTAACAATTTCTTCGGATATTGACCCTGCGGCAGTCGAAAAGAACTACCGGGAAATGCGCCAACAGAAAGAGAAACGCCTGCTCCCGCTGGTTCTGGACCTGACCAATCCCAGCCCGGGAATTGGTTGGGGCAACGAAGAACGAGAATCGTTTGTTCAACGCGGACCGGCTGACGCTGTTATGGCCCTGGCATTAATCCATCACCTGGCGATTTCAAACAATGTGCCGCTGGAAGGGGTGGCGGAGTTCTTCGCATCGCTGGGGAACTGGCTGATCGTTGAGTTTATCCCCAAAGAAGACTCGCAGGTCCAGCGGCTCCTGGCAACGCGCGCGGATATCTTCCCCAACTACCATCAGGCCGGCTTTGAGGAAGCATTCTCCAACTTTTATACAATTGAAAGCGTTCAACCCATCCACGGCTCCAGGCGGAGCCTTTACTTGATGAAAAATAAACAGAAGCTGACCGGATGAAAAGGACTTTCGGACCGAGATACTCTGTGCCGATCGGATTGCTCGGTGTGCTCATTCTCAGTTTTGGGGTTTTCATTCCCTGGCTGGGATTCTACTGGGATGACTGGCCGGTCATCCTGACCGGCAACCTGCAAGGCACCGCGGGATTCTGGGCCTTCTACCAGTACGACCGGCCCATCTCCGCCTGGACTTACGCCATCACCTTCCCCATCCTCGGCTCTACCCCACTCCACTGGCACCTCTTTACGCTCCTCCTCCGCTGGGGCACCGCAGCCGCTTTCTGGTGGGCCTTCTCCCGCCTGTGGCCTAACCACCGCCGCCAGGCTTCCTGGGCGGCCCTCCTCTTTGCCATCTATCCCGTCTTCACCCAACAGTCCATCTCCGTCGCTTACAGCCAGCACTGGATCTGCTACCTGCTCTTCTTCCTCTCACTGGCCGCCATGGTCGAGGCCTGGCGCAGCCAGCGCAATCACCCTGCCCGCTTCTGGCTGCTCACTACCCTGGCCATGGCTGCGTCGCTGCTGCAGCTCCTGACGATGGAATACTTCGCCGGTCTGGAGCTTCTCCGTCCCTTCCTGCTGTGGATCCTGATCTCGGAACAGACACCCGGGCTGCGCCCCCGGCTGTCCACCGTCCTGCGCGGCTGGCTGCCTTACCTGTTCATCCTGGCAGGTTTCACCGTCTGGCGCCTGTTTTTCCTCGAATTTCCCGGCGAAGAGGCCAATCCCCCCATCCTCCTCTTCCGCATGTTCTCCGAGCCACTCGACGCCGGCCTGCGCTTCCTCGAAATTGCTCTCCAGGATTCCCTCCACCTGCTCTTCGGCACATGGGCGAATATCATCGCGCCTGAAAAGGTCGACTTACGCGACCGTTTTAACTTGCTGTCGTGGGGCTGGACGTTCCTTGTCGCCATTGTGGTGATTTTTTTCTTGCGCCGCCTGCGCGCCACACCCGGCAAAGCAGAAGCGGACAGTTCTCCCTGGATACGCCAGGCGCTGTTCATCGGCGCAGCAGCGATTGCCCTGGGAATGCTCCCGGTCTGGTTCACCGACCGGCAGATCATAGTCGGCACCTATTCCAGCCGCTTCGGGCTGGCAGCCATGCTGGGAAGCAGCCTGGTGATGGTCGCCGCGATCGAAGCAGTGATCGGTCAGAAAATGCAACGGATCATTTTGATCGGCCTGCTGATCGGCCTGGCAGCCGGTACGCACGTGCGCACAGCCAACGATTACCGCTGGTCATGGGTGCGCCAGACCCGTTTTTACTGGCACCTGTACTGGCGAGCGCCGCAGATCCAGCCCGGGACGGCGATCATGTCGGACGGAGAAATCTTTCGCTTTGTCGGGCTTTATTCAACCGCAGCAGGGATCAACCTGATCTATCCACCCACCCAGCCAGCCGAACAACTCCCCTACTGGTTCTACTCCATGGGTCGCGAGTTCAAGTACAACATGCCAGACTTCCAGGCTGGATTGCCCCTGGAAACCACCTTCCGAAACTATGTTTTTAAGGGAAACACAAAAGACTCGCTGGTCATCTTCCACGACCCGTCCGTGAACGACTGCCTGGCTGTGCTGAGCCCGAAAGATTTCAACATCCCCAACCTTCCCAGCGTCACCCGCGAGGCGATCTCAAACGCAAACCTCTCCAGGATTCTGCCTGAACCAGCCACAAGCAGTCCACCGGTCGATATTTTCGGCCCAGAACCCAGGCACACCTGGTGCTACTTTTTTGAAAAAGCAGCCCTGGGCCAGCAAATGGAAGATTGGCAAACCGTGATTGAACTGGGAGACCAGGCGCGCGAACTGGGGTATACCCCCAATTTCGACGCCTCTGATACGGCCCATGAGTGGCTGCCTTTCATTGAGGCCTATGCCAGCGTAGGACGCTGGTCAGATGCGGAACAAATCAGCCTGGCAGCTTATAGCGAAGTGCCCCAGATCAATGGGCG
Organism: uncultured Anaerolineaceae bacterium; assembly: GCA_964490575.1. GTDB lineage: Bacteria > Chloroflexota > Anaerolineae > Anaerolineales > Anaerolineaceae > DSYU01. The sequence goes on from CAZBDC010000010.1 coordinate 30,164, forward strand.
GATGTGCGATCTTTGGGAAGAACTAACCGGGTTGCCGCAGCCAGATGAAGAGGCCATCGCGATTGTCCGGCAAAAAATAGGGTGCCCGTAGCGGTCTGCCACTACTGCCAGAAACTTAACTGGACGATCCTCTATACTCGTGATATACTTGGCGCGCTCGATTCGGGAAATCCCGGGAGCGAATTTTAACCCATCTCACACGCTACCTGACGAGGTTTTGCGTGCTGGCCAGCGAGAAAGACTGCCGGGCAGCGAGGATCTCGGGCGAAGGAGCGGAGGTAAAACGCAAAGGAGTTTTCTTGATGGCTACAGTTGTTTCTATGAAAGCCCTGCTTGAAAGCGGTGTACATTTTGGTCATCGCACAAACAAGTGGGAACCACGGATGCGCCCGTACATCTTCACCGAGCGCAACGGCATTCACATCATCGACCTTCAACAGACCGTTAAAGCCCTGAACACCGCCTACAATGTGGTTCGGGACTGCGTCTCCCAGGGCGGCTCGATCCTGTTCGTCGGCACCAAGCGCCAGGCGCAGGAAACGATCGTTGAAGAAGCAACCCGTTGCGGGATGCCTTACGTAACCGAGCGCTGGATGGGCGGCATCTTGACCAACTGGTCAACCATGTTCCAGCGGATTCAGGAACTGGAGCGCCTGGAGCGCATGCGCGACTCGGGTGAAATTTCACGCCTGACCAAAAAAGAAGGCCTGCTGATCCAGCGCGAGATCAACCGCCTGGAAATCCGGTTGAGCGGCTTACGGAAAATGAAACGCCTGCCCGACTACCTCTTCATCGTTGATGTCTGCCGTGAAACAACGGCGGTCAATGAGGCGAACAAGCTGGATATCCCCGTCATCGCGATGGTCGATACAAACTGCAACCCGACCGGCATCGACTACGTGATCCCCTCCAACGACGATGCCATCCGCGCCATCAAACTGATGGTTGGTAAGATTGCGGATGCTGTGATCGAAGGTAAAGCCGCCCGCAAGGATGAGAACATTGAAGAAGAGATGACTCTGGCTCAAAGCACGCCGCGCGTCACTCGGATCAAGGCCGATATGGACCTGGAAGAAGAACTGGATGAAAAGGATTTGCTGGGTGAGGCCACCCTGGCGAAGCTCAGTGGGCAGCGTGCCCCCGTTGTCGAAGAAGATGAAACCGAAACGGTTGCAGCCGACAGCGTTGAAGTTGAAGAAACAGAAGAATAATATTTATTAACAAGGTAAGGTATCTGGCATGGCAATAACGACTGAAATGATCAAACAACTGCGCGAAGCAACCAGCGCCGGCATTCTGGATTGCCGCAAAGCGCTGGAACAGTCGAACGGTGACTACGAAAAGGCCGTCGATTTCCTGCGCGAGCGCGGGCTGGCGATCGCCGCAAAGCGCTCAGACCGGTCAGCCTCAGAAGGCGTGGTTGAGTTGTATTCGCATGGCAACGGGCGGGTCGGTGTCATGGTTGAAGTAAACTGCGAGACCGATTTTGTTGCCCGCTCGGAAAGCTTCCGCAAATTTGCGCACGAGATTGCACTGCAGATCGCAGCTGCTTCGCCAACCTATATCCGTGAGGAAGATATCCCCGCCGAAGTATTGGAACGCGAAGCCCAGGTTGCGACCGGCCGGGCGCGCGAAGAAGGCAAGCCTGAAGCTGTGATTCCTCGCATCGTCGAGGGGTATCTGAAGAAATTCAAAGACGAAACCGTCCTGATGCGGCAGAACTACATCCGCGACGAAGCAATGACGATCCAGGAACTTTACAACCAGACACTGGTTTCACTGGGCGAAAATCTCATCATCCGGCGCTTCGAGCGCTGGCAGTTGGGTGAGTCATCCTAGCCAGGTTAAAGGCCAACCGAGAGGTTGGCCTTTTTTTCAATAAGCAGCCTGAACTTCAAAACGTCTGGCGCGGCGGCTGCGCGAAATGAATCAAGGATCAAATCGGGGAGGAAGAATGGGCGACGTCAAATACAAGCGGATTTTGCTAAAACTAAGCGGAGAAGCCCTGGCAGAGGATGGCGGCACCGGGATCGACCCGCACCGCGCATTAGACATTGCCAAGCGCGTGCAAAATGTTCGTGAGCTCGGGGTCGATGTAGCCATCGTCATCGGCGCCGGGAACCTGTGGCGCGGGCGCGTCGGCCTCAACCAGGGAATGGACCAGGCCACTGCGGATTATATGGGGATGCTGGCCACCGTGATGAACGCCCTGGCGCTCATGGATGCCCTGGAAAGCCTGGGCGTGGTGACGCGCGTTCAATCGGCGATCGAAATGCGTTCCGTCGCCGAGCCGTTTATCCGCCGGCGAGCAATCCGCCACCTGGAAAAAGGTCGGGTGGTCATCCTGGGGGGTGGCACAGGCAATCCATACTTCACCACCGATACAGCCGCAGCCCTGCGGGCCACTGAGATTGGGGCGAATGTGCTGATCAAGGCCACCAAGGTCGACGGCGTCTACGACAGCGACCCAAAGCGCAATCCAAATGCCAGGCGCTTCGATAAAATTTCTTACATTGACGCGATCAACCTGCGGCTGCAGGTGATGGACACGACTGCCCTGACCCTGTGCATGGAGAATAAGCTGCCAATCCTGGTCCTCAACCTGTGGGACGAGACCGCGCTACCCAGGGCGCTGTTCGGCGAGCCGGTCGGGACACTGGTGGACGATTGACGACTGCCAGGTGGCGCGGCGCAGCGCAGCGGAGGCCTATATCGCGCCGACCCCCTTGACCAGACCAGCTGTTTTTGGCATAATACGGCTTGCTTGACTAAATACGAATGAAAGGCTGGGACGGAGGAAAGTAAGCTGGTGGAATCCGCCAGAGAAGAGAGAGGAAGGCCAGCCCGTCAGCCGGGACGCCAGTTGCTGAGACTCTCTCTCGGGGAAAACCTGCCGAAGTTCCCTCCTGAGCCGTTCAGGTGAACGAGCCCCGCTCGCTCCATTAGCCTGACCCGCACGCCGGGCGTTATCGCGGCGGCCAATCGCCAGAAAGGATTTCTTTTGCTGGCCGTTGGATCGAGTGGGCTGCAGAAGCAGCCAAGCGGGGTGGTACCGCGGGAATAATACCCGTCCCTTGTGGGATGGGATTTTTTATTAAGATGAACGACAGCGGAGGAATCATGACGGAAGGAGTCGACCAACTGAAACAGCTCGAGGATATCCAATCTCAAGCGCTGGCCGAACTAATAACGGTGCACGACGAGGCCCGGCTGGAAGCCTGGCGGATTACCCACCTGGGACGCAGTTCAGAAGTGATGCAGGTATTCAGCCGCCTGCCGCAATTCCCCAAGGAGGTCCGCCCGCAGGTCGGGCAGGCTGCCAACCGGGTCAAGCAGGCGTTAGAAGCTGCCCTGACAGAACAGGCGCAGGCCGTTAAGGAAAGCGCTCTGAAGCGCTCGCTGGAAAACGACCGGCTGGATATCACCCTGCCGGGACGCCAGCCCATCCCGGGCCGGCTGCATGTGGTCTCGCAGACGATGCGCGAAATCTTCCGCATTTTTAGCGACATGGGCTTCCAGATTTATCGCTCTCCTGAGGTAGAAACAGACGAGAATAACTTCGAGCTGCTGAACATCCCGGCGCATCACCCGGCCCGGGATATGTGGGACACATACCATACCACTACCCCTGGAGTCATTCTGCGCACGCATACTTCACCCGGGCAGATCCGGTTCATGCGCGAAACCGCGCCCAACCCAATCCGGGTTCTGGTTCCAGGCATGGTCTACCGCTACGAGCAGACCAATGCCAGCCATGAAACAGAATTCAACCAGGTCGAAGGCCTGGCTGTTGGCCAGCACGTGACCTTCGGCGATCTGAAGGGTACGCTGACTGACTTCGCCCGCCGTATGTTCGGCGCACAGGCGCGGACGCGCATCCGGCCCTCTTACTTCCCCTTCACTGAGCCAAGCGCAGAAATGGATGTCGAATGCTTTGTGTGCGGCGGCCAGGGCTGCCAGGTTTGCAAAGGCTCTGGCTGGCTGGAGATCCTGGGCTGCGGGATGGTCCAACCGACCGTCATGAAAAATGGAGGCTACGATCCGAAAGTGTTTTCGGGATTTGCCTTTGGCATGGGGCCCGAACGGATCGCCATGCTGCGGTATGGCATCGGCGATATCCGCTACTTCTTCGGAAACGACGTCCGATTCTTGGAACAGTTTTAGGATCTGCGAGGACTCATTATGAAAGTACCACTTTCCTGGCTTAAAGATTTTGTCGATATCGATCTCTCGCCCATCGAACTGGCCCGCAAACTGACCATGATCGGGTTGGAAGTAGAAGAGATCCGGCTGGTAGGCGTCAATGAGCAAACCAGCAGCGAGCAGCAGGAGTTCAAAGTAACCGGGTTGGGCTGGGACCCACAGGCAATCGTTGTAGCGCAGATCGACGAGGTGCTTCCGCATCCAAACGCGGACCGCCTGGTTCTCTGCCGCCTGCAAGATGGCCAGCGCGAGCATATTGTGCTCACCGGAGCGCCCAACCTGTTTGATTACAAGGGGAAGGGCCCGCTGGAAAAACCGTTGAAAGTTGCCTATGCCAAAGAAGGCGCCCGCATCTACGATGGTCACCAGCCTGGACAGGTGCTGACTACCCTCAAGCGGGCCAAGATTCGCGGCGTCGAATCATACTCGATGGTTTGCTCCGAGAAAGAACTGGGGATATCCGAGGAACATGAGGGAATCATCGTGCTGGACGACGATGCGCCGACTGGCATGTCGCTGGAGAGCTACATGGGCGATGTGGTTTTCGAGGTTTCCATCCTGCCAAATATGATCCGCAACGCCAATATGCTGGGAATCGCTCGTGAAATTGCCGCGGCGACCGGCAGGCCGCTGCGCGAACCAAACGACGCATACCCGGCCAGTGGCCCGAGCATCGCAGGACAGGCAGCCATCCAAATCACCACGCCAGAACTTAACCCCCGCTTCGTGTTAGGATTGATCCGGGATGTCCAGGTGAAGGAAAGCCCTTACCAGGTACAGCGCAGGCTGCGCCTGGCCGGCATGCGCCCGATTAATAATATCGTTGACGCGACCAACTACGTTCTGCTCGAAATCGGCGAGCCGCTGCACGCCTTTGACTACGATGTCCTGGTAGAACGAGCCGGTGGAAAAGCCCCCACCATCCTCACCCGTACCGCCCACCCAGGAGAAAAGCTGACTACCCTGGACGGGGTGGAACGGCCCTTGAACGATTTCACCGTGCTGGTGTGCGACACAGCCGGGGCGCTCTCGATCGCCGGCGTCATGGGCGGGGCGGAAAGCGAAGTAACTGAGAAAACCCGCAATATCCTCCTGGAAGGGGCGAGTTGGAACTTCATCAACATCCGGCGCACCCTGGCTGCCCAGCGCATGACCAGCGAAGCGGCTTACCGTTTCTCGCGCGGGATTCACCCCGCGATGGCCAGCATGGGAGTCAAGCTGGGGCTGAAGCGGATGCTGGAATGGAGCGGCGGCGAAGTCGCCGAGGGATTAATCGACGCTTACCCACTGCCGGCAGTCGACCCGCTGGTCCGCCTGACCACCGGCGACGTGAAGCGGCTGTTGGGAATCACCCTGAGCGCAGAAGAAATCGCCGGGCTGTTGTCAAAGCTGGCGTTCAAATGCCAGGTCGAAGGTGACACGGTAGTAGCACAAACCCCTCCGCACCGCCTGGACATTGGCACGGGTGATAATGGGGTAGCCGACCTGGCGGAAGAAGTGGCCCGCATGTATGGCTATGACCGCATCCCTGTCACCCGGCTGGAGGATGTCCTTCCCCTCCAACGCGGTTATCCGGAGTTGGAGATGGAGGAGCAGATCCGCAATGCCCTGGTCGGGTTGGGCCTGCAAGAGGTGATCAACTACCGGCGAACCTCGCCCGAACGCGAAGCCAGGCTGATGCCTGCCAGACAGGCTGAACCCGCCGAATACGTCCGCCTGCGCAATCCGATGACCCCCGACCGAGCCGTGATGCGCCGATCGCTGCTGAGCGCAGTGCTCGATACCCTCGAGCACAATATCCGCCTGCGCGACCGGCTGGCAATCTTCGAAATCGGGCCGGTTTTCTTACCCAGGAGCAGCGAAATCCTGCCGGATGAACCCCGCCGGTTGGCCATCGCGATGACCGGGCTGCGCCAGAACACCGCCTGGGACACCCCGGCCAAAACAACGCTGGACTTCTTTGATCTGAAGGGGCTGGTCGAAGCGCTGCTGGCCCTGCTTCACATCCGTGGGGTCAGTTATGAGCCAGAAGCACAGTCGGCCACCTTTCACCCGGGCAAGTGCGCCCAGGTCCGGCTTGGCGACCAGGTGTTGGGTTTCCTGGGCGAACTGCACCCGCGCGTGAAAGAAAACTTCGATTTCACGTCCGCCCCGGTACTGGCAGCGGACCTGGATCTGAGTGCGCTGATTGGAGCCATTCCCTGGCGCTTCGAAACGGGGGCAGTGCCAGTCCACCCGCCCGTGCTGGAAGACATTGCCGTGATTGTGGATGAAACGGTCCCAGCGGCGCGCGTGGAAGAGGTGATCCGCCAGGGCGGCGGGAAAATGCTGGCTGCGATCCGGCTGTTTGACGTATTTCGCAGTGAAGCCCTGGGCGCTGGCAAGAAAAGCCTGGCATACAGCCTGACTTACCAGGCTGCCGAGCGCACGCTGAACGACGCTGACGCGGCTCAAATTCGCCAGCGGATTATCCGCCGCCTGGAACAGGAACTCGATGCCAGGCTAAGGAGTTGAAATGTATTTCATGTGGTTCAAAACCGCCACGGGTGGCGGTTTTGAACCACAAAATATTCTTTAGGATCAACTGGATTTGATCGCCCGGCTACTCCGGCAGGTTTCCGGCAATCTGTTCGATCTGCTCAAAAACATCATCGGTCAGGCGGTCGGTATATTCAGAAGCAGCCAGGTTTTCATCGAGCTGTTCGAGACGGGTAGCGCCGGTAATCACGCTGGAAACTTCCTTGCGGCGCAGGATCCAGGTTAGCGCAAGCTGGGCCGTAGTCATTTCCAATTCCCCCGCCAGCCGGGTCAGATCGCTCGTCACCGCAATCCTTTCAGGCGTAATGCGGTCCCGGATCCAGGCCATGTCAGGGAGAGAAGCCCGGCTGCCTGCGGGGATCCCATCGTTATATTTGCCTGAGAGGATCCCATAATATAACGGGCTGAAGGTGGTCAGGCCAATGCCGAACTCGCGGGCAACCGGGGCAAGCTCGAGCTCGACCCGGCGGCGGTGAAAGAGGTTGTATTGGGGCTGTTCCATCGAAGGTCCGATCAGGTTCATCTGCCGGGCGATCCCAATCGCCTGGACGATCTGGGCAGCTTCCCACTCCGAAGTGCCCCAATAGAGAACCTTTCCCTGGGTGATCAGGTTATTCATCGTCCAGACCACTTCCTCGATCGGCGTATCCGGGTCAAAGCGGTGGCAGAAATAGAGGTCGAGATAGTCGACCCCCAGGCGGCGGAGGGACGCATGGATGGACTCCGTGACGTGCTTGCGCGACAGTCCACGCCCATTAGGCCCGGGCATCGTCGGCCAGAATACTTTGCTGGAAAGCACCAGGGCTTCGCGAGGCAAACCGCGGATGGCCCGGCCCATTAATTCTTCTGCCTGCCCGGCAGCATACATGTCCGCGTTATCAAAGAAGTTGATGCCCTGGTCGTAAGCAGCATGAATGAGGTCGGCAGCATCTTTTTCGTCGAGCTGCCCCCCAAAAGTGATCCAGGCACCGAGAGAAATCTCACTGACTTTGAGGCCTGAGCGGCCTAAGCGGCGGTAGTGCATCGCAACACCCCTTTCTTGATCGACAAATTATTCTTCCTTGGGCAGCTCCAGGCCAGAAGGAAGGTCAGGGCGCGAAGGTCGCCCAATCCCATGGGGCTGCCACTTGGCAGCATCCATGCGCAGGCGGTGGGCGCCGCCGCCCCGGTTGTGCAGTTCGTCGAAGCCCTCCGGCTTGATGAACATGGAGTCGCCTTCAAACAGGCCATGCACGCCTTGCTGGCCTTCTTCCAGCCGGCGGTTCTGACAGAACTTGCACGTCGCGGGGTCATGCAAATCGTAATGGGTCGGCTCTTCATAGGAGGTGATAAAGCCCTCGTAGTTTCGCAGGGCCACTTTGTGATCCGAAGCGCTGATCATATAGTTCGGCGCAACGGGGATCTTTCCGCCGCCGCCCGGGCCGTCCACCACGTAGGTTGGTACAGCATATCCAGAAGTGTGACCGCGCAGCCCTTCGATGATTTCGATCCCCTTAGCGACCGGGGTGCGGAAGTGACCGGCGCCTTCGACCAGGTCACACTGATAGAGATAGTAAGGGCGGACGCGCATGCGCACCAGGTCGTGGACGAGCTTTCGCTGGATATTGACGCAGTCATTGACACCCGCCAGCAGAACAGACTGGTTTCCCAGTGGGATTCCGGCCCGGCTAAGCCGGTCACAGGCCTCATACAGTTCAGCGCTAATCTCGTTCGAGTGATTCACGTGGATATTCAGCCACAGCGGGTGATACTTTTCGAGCATATCGCACAATTCCTGGGTAACCCGCATCGGCATAAAAACAGGCACGCGTGAACCGATGCGGATGATCTCGATGTGTGGAATCTCCCGCAGGCGGCTGAGCAGTTCCTCCAGGATCTTTGGGGCCAGGGTGAGCGGGTCACCGCCAGATAGCAGCACATCACGGACCTGCGGGGTTTGCCGCAGGTATTCAAGCTGAAGCTCGAACTCGGCGCGCGAGAAGGTGGCGGCTGGGTCGCCGACGATCCGCGAACGGGTGCAGTAGCGACAATAAGATGCGCATTGGGTGGTAACCAGCATCAGGACCCGGTCTGGGTAGCGGTGAACCAAACCAGGAACGGGGGAGTGACGATCCTCGGCGAGTGAGTCTTCCATCATCCCGGTGAAAGGGACGATCTCTGCAGCGGTGGGAATCACCTGGCGGCGGACCGGGTCAGCCGGATCGTCCGGGTCGATCAGGGAAACAAAATAGGGAGTTATCTCGACCCGGAAAAGATTCTGGGCCTTCAGAGCTTCGCGCTCGCTGTCGGTCAGGCTCAGAATTTGTTCAAAATCTTCGGCTGTATTCAGGCGATGGCTGAGCTGCCAGCGCCAGTCATTCCACTTTTCATCTGGGACATCTTTATAAACCGGCGCCCGGCGGGAAGGAAAGGGATTTTTCAACATATCACTCCTTTGCGATTCGTTCATGTCATCATTTTATAAAAGAAACCACCAGGGGTCAACATCAGCCAGGAATATCAGAATTTCATTAGCGTTTTTTAGCCCTTCTTGACGCCCCTTTCTCACTATGTTATGATGAATAGCGGTTTTTTAGCACTCTAACACTGAGAGTGCTAAAAAGTAACTGCCATCAAGTGTATGATCGAACAACAGGCGATAGGCTAATGGCTGAACTGACCGAAAGACAACGATTTATCCTGGCCCTGGTGGTGCATGAGTATGCACGCACCGCCGCGCCGGTTGGATCGCGCCACCTGGTCGAACAGTACCGCCTGGATATGAGTTCAGCTACCATTCGCAATGAACTGGCAGCGTTGACCGAGCAGGGCTACCTGCGCCAGCCGCATACGTCGGCAGGGCGAGTGCCAACCGAAGAGGGCTACCGGTTTTTTGTCGGGCGGCTGCTGCAAGAAACAGTCCTGCCAGAGACTCTGCGCCAGACGATCAGTCACCAGTTTCACCAGATGCGGCACGATGTCGATCAATGGATGAGGCTGGCGGCCTCTGTCCTGGCTCACCAATCCAGGGCAGCTTCAGTAGTCACCGCCCCACACCCGGAGACCATGCGCTTCAAGCACATGGAGTTGATCTCAACCCGCGGGCGGCAGGTGTTGATGGTCCTGGTCCTGTTTGGCGGCGAAGTCCGCCAGCGATTGATCACCCTACCAGAGCCTGTCTCCCAGGATTTGCTTTCCGGGACGGCTAACCGGTTGACCCGGCAGTTGGTGGATAAAGATCTGGAAAGCATTCGCACAGCACGCACCCAGATGAGCGGGCTGGATCTGGATATCACCAACTATCTGATTGACGATATGCACCAGGCTCGTTCTGAAGCCGCCGGCGAAGTTTACCTGGACGGCCTGGCCAATGTACTGGCGGAGCCGGAGTTCTCCAGCTCTGAAGATGCTCGCCGCGCGCTGCGCCTGCTGGAAGAGCGCTCGCTGTTACAGGATCTGCTCGGTCGCACCGTACTGACCAGCGGGCCAACCGGATCGATCTCCGCCCAGGTCCAAAATAACATCAACAGCGTCCAGGTATTGATCGGCGGAGAGGGTACCTGGGATGAACTACGGCACTTCGCAGTCGTGCTTTCACGATACGGCTCACCAGGGCTGGCCACTGGCACGCTAGGCGTGTTGGGGCCCATGCGCCTGCCGTACGGACGGACCATCTCGACCATGCGATTTCTTTCCAGGCTGTTGAGCGATATGGTAACCGAAACCCTGGTAGAAGATGAGATCAATGCCAGTTAGCATGAGACATAAGGACCGGTTTTTACCGGAACAACATTGAACGAGGTAGGGAAAGGAATTATGAGCGAGGAAAAACAAAACCACGCGAAACTTGCGGAAGAAGAAATAACAACAGAAGAGATCATCGAAGAAAGCGAGGGTGATGACACCGGGCGCACCGCAGAAATTGACCAACTGGCACAGAATTTGCAAGAAGCTCAGAATAAGTCAAAAGAGTATTTTGAGGGTTGGCAACGCGAGCGAGCTGATTTTGCAAATTACAAACGGCGGATCGAGCGTGACCAGCAGACCCTGGCGCAAAACATCACGAGCGAGATCGTCAAAAAGTACTTGATGATTCTGGATGATCTGGAACGCGCCTTAAAAAACCGCCCGGTAGAAGAGCCTGCGGCAGCCTGGGCAAATGGGATCGAGTTGATCCAGCGCAAGCTGCAGAATATCCTGGAAGCCGAGGGAGTCAAGCGCATCCCGGCTGAGACCGAGGAATTCAACCCGACCCGGCACGAAGCCATCAGTTATGAAGACAGCCCAGATCATGAAGGTGGGCAGATTATCGAAGTTGTTCAGCAAGGTTATCTATTGGGTGACCGGGTGATCCGCCCGGCGCTGGTACGTGTAGCACGCGGCTAGGCGACGCCGCCTGGTTATTTACTTGGAGGATATCTACTATGGCAAAAATCATCGGTATTGATCTTGGAACGACCAACTCCGTCGCAGCCGTGATGGTGGGCGGCGAACCGGTGGTCATTCCGTCGGCAGAGGGGGAACGGCTGGTCCCCTCGGTTGTGGCAGTCAACAAAAACCACGAGCGGATCGTCGGCCGGGCAGCCCGCAATCAGGCAATTATCAACCCTGAAAATACAGTTTTTTCGATTAAGCGTTTTATGGGCCGCCGGTTGGAAGATGCAGAAGTGCAGCGCACCAAGGACCGCGTGCCGTACATGATCGGCAGGGCGCCTAACGGTGACGTGCGCGTGACGCTCGATGGGCGCGAATATTCGCCCCCGGAAGTTTCCGCGATGATCCTGGCCAAGTTGAAGGCTGACGCGGAAGCCTACCTGGGCGAGACGATCACCCAGGCGGTCATCACCGTTCCGGCCTATTTCAACGACGCCCAACGCAACGCGACCAAGGATGCCGGCAAAATCGCCGGCATGGAAGTGCTGCGCATCATCAATGAGCCGACCGCTTCTTCCCTGGCTTACGGGTTGGACAAGAAAAAGAATGAAGTGATCGCAGTTTACGACCTGGGCGGCGGCACGTTCGACATTTCAATCCTCGATGTGGGCGATGGCGTTTTCCAGGTGCGGGCCACCAGCGGCGACACGTTCCTGGGCGGCGATGACTTCGACGTGCGCGTGATGGATTACCTGATTGCTGAGTTCCAAAAGCAGAATGGAATTGAACTGCGCAAAGACCGCCAGGCGTTGCAGCGCTTGAAGGAAGCCGCCGAGAAGGCCAAGATTGAATTATCGAGCATGATGCAGACCGAAATCAACCTGCCTTATATCACGGCGGACGCTACCGGGCCGAAACACCTGGTGATGACCATGACGCGGGCCAAGCTTGAACAGTTAACCGGCGACCTGGTCGAGCGCTCGCTCGAACCGGTCCGGCGCGCGCTGCAGGATGCGAACCTGAAGCCCTCGGATGTCAATGAAGTGGTGCTGGTCGGTGGTATGACCCGCATGCCGGCGGTACAGGAAGCTGTTCGGCGCCTGTTTGGGAAAGAACCGCACAAGGGCGTCAACCCCGATGAGGTGGTGGCGATTGGCGCGGCGATCCAGGCCGGCGTGCTGGGCGGCGAAGTGAAAGATATCCTCCTCCTGGATGTCACCCCGCTGACTTTATCGGTAGAGACCCTGGGCGGTGTAGCTACCCCGATGATCGAGCGCAACACGACCATCCCCACCCGTAAATCTCAGGTTTACTCGACCGCGGCCGATTCGCAAACCCAGGTTGAAATCCACGTGCTGCAGGGCGAGCGTCCAATGGCAGCTGACAATAAGTCGCTTGGGCGCTTCATCCTGGATGGCATTCCCCCTGCCCCGCGGGGCATGCCGCAAATCGAAGTGACCTTCGATATCGACGCCAACGGCATTCTGAAAGTGACTGCCCAGGATAAAGCCTCGGGCCGCAGCCAGAACATTACCATCGCGGCTTCCTCGGGCCTGAATGAAAGCGAGATCGAACGGATGCGTAAAGAAGCGGAAGCCAACGCGGAAGTCGACCGCAAGCGTAAAGAAGCGATCGAGGTCAAGAACCAGGCCGACAACACAGTTTATACAGCCGAGAAAATGCTGCGCGAGTACGGCGATAAGGTCCCAGGTGAGGTGAAGACCAAGATCGAGGATGGCGTCAACAAGCTGCGCCAGACGATGGGCACCGACGACATCGAAGCCATCAAACGCGACACCGAGCAGTTAGGGCGCGACATCCAGGCCATCGGCCAGGCCATGTACAGCCAGCCCGGCGCCGGTCCGCAGGCGGGCGGCGGGCCTGATGGTGGCCCTGGCGCAGCGCCAGGTGGCCAGCAGGGCCCTTCCGGTGAAGATGTCGTTGACGGAGAATTCCGCAACGCCTGATGAATTCATCTGCTGTGTTTGGCGTGGGAAATTCCTCACGCCAAACACAGCGGTTTGTGTTTTAATAGCGTATTATGGCACAACGTGATTATTATGAGGTTCTGGGTGTTTCGAAAAGCGCCGGGCAGGACGAGATCAAATCTGCGTTCCGGCAGTTGGCGCGCAAATTCCATCCAGATGTAAATAAGGAGCCGGACGCCGAAGAACGGTTCAAGGAAATTAACGAGGCCTTCGCCGTACTCTCTGACCAGGAGAAACGCGCGGCCTACGATCGCTTTGGTCACGCTGGAGTCAATGGCATGGGTGGAGCGCCAGACTTCAGCACAATTGACTTCTCAGATATTTTTGAAGAATTTTTTGGGTTCGGCGGCGGCGGCCGTCGGCGGGCGCGGAATGCTCCCCGGCGAGGCGCCGACCTCAACCTGGCTGTTACCCTGACCTTCGAAGAAGCGGTCTTTGGAGTCGATAAAGAGATCGAGTACACCCGTGATGAGACCTGCTCCACCTGCCGCGGGACAGGCGCCCAGCCCGGGACCAGCCCGGTGCGCTGCACAACCTGCGAAGGGCGCGGCGAAGTTCGCCAGGTCCGCCAGACTTTCCTGGGCTCGATGGTACAGGTCACGACCTGCCCTACCTGCAACGGGCAAGGTGAAGTGATCAACACCCCCTGCCCAACCTGCCGCGGGCGCGGGCTTGAACGCAAAACAATCCACAAGACGGTTACCATCCCAGGCGGTGTCGACACGGGCACACAGATCCGCCTGGCTGGTGAAGGCCAGCCAGGGATCTTTGGTGGCCCCAATGGCAACCTGTATGTCGAAATCCAGGTGCGGTCGCATAAATTCTTCCGTCGTAATGGAACCGACATCCTGGTGGATTTGAACATTAATGTAGCCCAGGCTGCCTTAGGCGCGGACATCGAGGTCCCCACAGTCGATGGACCGACCCGCCTGAACATTCCATCCGGTACACAGCCCGGACGAATTTTCACCTTGAAAGGCAAGGGAGTCCCCTTCCTCCGCAGCAACGGCCGTGGGGATCAGAAAGTGATCGTGAATGTGGAAGTCCCTGCCCGGCTAAATGCCGAGCAGCGAAAATTATTCGAACAGCTAGCCCAGACCCTGGGCAGCGACGTCCGGCCTCAGGAACGCAGCTTCCTGGACAAACTCAAGGAGGTGCTGGGTGGCTGACCCGCAGGAATCCAGCCCACGTTGGCTAGAAGTCTCATTGACGGTTGACCCCGAACTGGCTGAGGCAATTTCCGAACTGCTCAGCCGGTTTGTTTCGAATGGAGTGGTGGTCGAAAGCGGCGTGACCTACAATGATGCTGAAGACGAGGGAACGCCCTATGGTCCGGCAAAAGTGTATGGTTATCTGGCGATCGATGAGTGGATTGAAGAAACCCGCCAGCGACTGGAAGAGAGCCTGTGGCACCTGGGACAAATCCAGGCCATCCCAGAGGCAACGTTCCGCGTGATCGACGATGAAGATTGGATGTCAGCCTGGAAGCAGCATTACCGGCCGATCCCAATCGGCAGACGACTGCTGATCCTGCCGGCCTGGATCGCCGAGCCCCCTGGCAGCCGAATCGCGGTGAAGATCGACCCCAGCATGGCCTTTGGGACCGGCACGCACCCAACCACCCAGTTGTGCATGGAACTGCTCGAAGGGACAGTGGTACCAGGGCAGGCCGTGATCGACGTGGGCTGCGGCTCCGGGATCTTATCGATCGGGGCGCTGAAGCTTGGCGCTGCCCATGCGCTGGCAGTTGATATCGACAATGCGGCGATCCGTTCGACCCGTGAGAACGCCCAGGCCAATGGGGTCCTCTCGCAGATCGAAACAGGCCTGGGGTCGGTCGCCGAAGTGCGCGAAGGGCGCTTCAGCCGGCGCCAGGCGCCGCTGGTGCTGGCAAATATCCTGGCCCCGGTCATTATCCGCCTGTTCGATGCCGGCCTGGCCGAGCTGGTTGCCCCAGGTGGAAAGCTGGTGCTGTCGGGTATTCTTGATACCCAGGCCCAAGGCGTGATCCAGGCTGCTGAAGCCAGGGGATTGCACAAGGTTGATCAGCGACAGATCAATGACTGGGTCGCAATCGTGATGGCGCTACCAGACTCGCTCTAGCTGCGGGTTTTCAAGCGAGCGGCGTCCCACCTTGGCCATATCGACCCACCGCTCATTGATCTTAACCCGGACGACATCTGCGGTGTAATCGGTGACTGTCGGGCCATCGTTGCTGAAGAGGGACGAGCCAACGGCATAAATATCAGCCGGAACGCGCAGTTGTTCAAACCGGCGGATCTTTTCGGGTCGAAAACCACCTGAAACAACAATCTTTACCGCCTGGCAGTACTGCCGGGCCTGTTCCTGCCATTCCGCAGGCAGGTTCCAGCTTTCCCAGGCGCTGTCCAGTGCCTGGCGAACAAGAAAGACCAACCGGGGGTTGACCCCCAAATCAAGGGCCGCATCACCCAGGGGAGGAACCGATACATCGCGCAGAGAAGCTGAAGTATCCAGGCGCACTCCATACAGCCGGTAACGCTCGGCTGCTCCTATTTCTCCTTGTTCGGTATACGCGCGAAAACGATTGAACATCGCCCGGCAGACCTTGAGCGAATCGGTGACGTTATCATTGTTGAAATCGACCAGGGCAATGCGGGGAATCGAAGGGGGTAAAACCTCAGCAAAGGCCAGCATCGCCTCGGCCGTGTCGCCCAGGAATGAAGCGATGGCGGCATGCGCGACCGTCCCTCCGCCGTACCCGCCCCACCAGTCGCCCTGCGCATCGGTGGATACGAAAGGACCCAGGGTGGATGCGTGATCCATGTTATAACGCTCGACCGCGATGGTATAAGCGTAACCGTCGGCGGCCTGAACTTCATGCGCATCGAAGCGGGCCGGGAAAAAGAGGATCGGCTTGCCCCGCGCAGCCAGGATCGTTTCATACACGTTGGTTGCCACTCGACTGGCGCGGGTGAGGATGCCCAGCGTGGGCGTTTCGAGAATGGCAAAATCCCGATACCGGCCATGAACCCGGATGACCGGCTGTGCGTTCAGCGGATCGCCATCGGATGTAACCACTGCGCCGTCTTGAACAGCCCATACTTTGAGTTGATCAGACGTATCAACAAAGGTTTCATCCTCCCAATAACCGGTGCAATGGCGGAGCATAGTCAGCGCCTTATCAACACCTACGACGATGGTTCTCCCAGCCCGGCGAGTAAACCACTGCATCTCGACCTCAACATCGCCGGTCATCAATCCCTCAGCCGAAACGCCAGGCGGGAGCCTGGGATCGGAGCCGCGGTAGGTATAACCCCCGCGGGACAGTTCGCCCAAGATATAAGCGATATTGGCAAAGTACTTATCGCTGTACCACCCCCTGCGCATGCGTTCAATGTCCAGTTTGAAGGTTTCGTTGGTCAGGCGATGCTGATTAAAGATGCTCATTTAGGGACCCTCCGAAAACGGGATGTTACAGGCCAAACCAGCCTTACTGCTGCGTCAGCGGCAAGACAAGCGTGAATGTCGTCCCCGTGCCCACAGTGGAATCGACCCAGATGCGCCCACCATGGTATTCGAGAATGGACTTCACAATGGCAAGTCCAAGCCCGGTGCCAGGAATCTCGCTGCTGGCGTTGCCAGCCCGATAAAACTTGTCAAAAATAAAAGCCAGGTCCATCGCCGGGATGCCAATGCCCGTGTCGCTGAACTGGAGAATTATCTGGCTCTGCTCGACCTGGCCGGTAATCGTAATCTTGCCGCCCGGGCCAGTGTATTTGATGGCATTGTCCAGCAAATGATCGACCATCTGCCGCATTTGAACCGGATTTGCCAGGATCAGGGGAATATCCGGCGAAATCGCAACCTGGAGTTGCTGCCCCTTGGCAGCCAGCGCTTTTTTCATCCCATCCGCGGCAAGGCGAATAAGCTGCTCGATGGAAACTTTCTCTTTCCGCAGGTCGAACCCAGATTCGATGCGCCCCAGGTCAACCAGGTCATCGACCAACTCGGTGATGTTCTGAACGCCAACCTGCACACGCCGGATAAAGTCGCGCTGGAGGTCATTTACCGGACCGGCGCGCCCAATCAGTTCAGCGTAGCCGAGAATAGCCGTCAACGGCGAGCGCAAATCATGGGAAACCGTATTTACGAAATCAGTTTTCATCCGGTCAAGCTTCTTGAGGTTTGTGATGTCGTGGAAGGTAAAAGTCCGCCCAATCGCCTGGATGGAGGCCACCTGAACCGAAAACAGGCGATTCTCATCCAGTCTCAACTCGGTCCGTTTGGTTGGGCTTTCCTCTGGGATCACCAGTAAATCGAGCAGTTCTGGGTAATTGAATATTTCCTGAAATGGACGGTCCTTCAGGTCATCCTCCAGGCCAATATTAAAAATCTGGCGGGCAGATTTGTTAACCAACACCAGCCGCCGGTCCTGCCCAACTACAATTACGCCATCTTGTATATTCGTCAGAATCGTCTCAAGCCTGCTATGCGCAGTGGAGACGTCTTCATACAGGCGGACATTTTCGAGGGCGATCACCGCATAGCCAGCCAGGGTATTGAGCAGCCGCACGTGCCGCTGAGTCAGCGGCAGCCGGCTGTGGCGGTTATCCACTCCCAACACGCCAAAAACATGCCCGTGCAGTTGAAGCGGCACGTAAAGCAGGCTCTGGACCAGGTAAGAAGTTTTGATCTTTTGCGGCCTATTCTGGTCAATCAGGATGGCTTCGCCACTGCGGATCACGCTGCCAGCCAGGCTGTCAGTTACGGGCAGCCTGAATGTGCGGACAAAATCCTCCTGGAAGTTCCGCGATGCGCGCATATAAAGCTCGCCGGACGCCTCATCGATTAAAAGCAGGCTGCCTTCCTCAGCATCGGTCAGCTCGACTGCCGCGTCCACGATCGACGCCAGGACACTATCGGGAGACAGGGAGGATGTAACCTGGCGACCGAGACGGGCAAGTGTCTCCAGTTCATCCACCTGGCGCTGCAGCGTCGAAGCAAACCGGCGAACTTCGAACAAGTGAGCCTCTTTGCGCTGCCTGGCCAGTTCGAGTGAAGAATGTACAGCCCGCAAGACATCGCCAGCCGTGAACGGTGAGGCAAGATAATCAGCTACGCCCAGGCGCATGGCTCGCTTGAGCAGATCGGGCGCATCCTGTTGTGCCAGCATGATCACCGGCAGCGCTGGGAAGCGTTGCGAAAACTCAGCAGCCAGGTCATAACCCGATTCGTCTCCGCTGCGCGCATCCAGAATTACCAGTGACAGCCCAGGCCGGGTAGCCAGGTCGAAGGCACTGGCGCTTTTCTCAAGGAGGGTTACCTTGAATCCCTGCGAGCGCAGCGCCTGGTCAAGGGAGGAGATCTCCAGAGATCGATTAGCCGCGATGAGAATATGCTCCTGTGAATTCAAAATCATCCCCAGCCCTTCAAAGACCTAGAATAAGACCGAACGATTTTGCGGATGAGAAACTCCGCCGGAGGGCAAAACAGCCAGGTTTTCAGGTCCCCGTCTGAATCGATGAGCGCGCCATAGGCAATACGATATGAAAGTCGGAGGCCTTCCCCGCCTGGCTCGACACCCAGATCTGCCCACTATGATTAACCAGGATCTCTTTGGCCAGGCTCAAGGAGATCCCCGGCGCCCCAGGCTGCTGACTGGCGCCTTTCTGGTGAAACACAAACTCAGGATCTTCAAATAACTTTTCTGATTCCTCAGATGAGATGGACTTGCTCCCCATGTTGATCACCACATGCGCCTGGCCGTCGGGCGTTGTCTCAAGGCAAACCACAAGGCGAGCCCCTGCGCCGTTGAACCGGATCAGGGTGCTGAAAACACCTTCGAAAGCCTGGGCCAGCAATGCAGCCTCTCCCCCCACGATCACCGGCTGTGCCGGCAGCGCGGGCGCAAAGGAAATGCCGGCCTGGCGGGCAAATGGCAGGATCCGGCGAAGTGACTGGGAGAGTAAATTGTTTAAATTGACCCCACCCCGCTCGGGCAGCCCACGTGGAAATTGAACCGGAGCAACGGTGGCAGCCACCTGTTGGATCCGCTGCAGTTGATTTTGCATTTCCGCCAGCTGCTTTTGCTGTTCGGCCCGTAGTTTTAAAGCCGGATCTTGAAGCAGTGTATCGAGCGCAGCAAGCACCTTCGCCAGCGGAGCAGAAACATCATCTTTGACCGCGCGGAGAACCTCATTATTCACTTTGCTCACCAGCTGCAACGAGCCGGCTGTCTGCTGGTGCGCCCGCGCGCGCTCTTCCAATGCGCGGAACAGGCGAGCATTGACCAGCGAGATCGAGGCATAATCAGACAGGGCATCTGAAAGGTGCTGCTCGCTGGTGCCAAAGGGCGTAGCGGCTTTGCGCATCATCACCAGCAAGCCAAACACAACCTTCTGAGCCTTAATCGGGACAATTAATGCTGATAACCCAAGGCTGGAGATCTTAAAACGCCTGAGCGCCTCCCCATGGATCGCCAGCATTTCCCCCGACATCGCCACAAGCGAGCTGATACCGTCATCCCAAGGCTGGTTGAGTCGAACGCCAAGCGCCGCCGGGAGATTGTGTTCAGCAGCAACGCTGAACGGGCGGTTTGCATCTTCGCGAAGCAAGAGCCATCCCAGGTCAGCCTGCGTGGTGCGAATGGCAGCATCCAGGATCTTTCCCAACAGGTCAGCCTGGTCCGTAATTGACGTCATCGCCCGGCCCAGGGCGTAGATCGTGGTGAGCTCGCGGACGCGCATCTGCAGTTCCTGGTTGGCCTGTTGAAGCTGCAGCGCCAGGCGCTCGCGCTCGCGCCGGTCGTGGACCTGCTTGAGAACGCGGCTAACCGCGTTGATCACCTCGGCCTCGCGGACAGGCAAGAGCAGATAATCAGCCGCGCCCAGGCGGAAGGTCTGGATAATGTCCGCCTCTGCGCCCCGCTGGGCAATAATGATGAGCGGGGTCTGGATGCCCTGTGAAGCAAGCGCCACCATCAAATCCTTGCCGCTCAGCCCAGGCAGCTGTAAATTAATCAGGATTACGTCGGGCCCCCACTGAAGCGCACGAGCAATCGCCGAAGCAGCATCGGTGGCAACTTGCACCTGATAACCAACCGAGCGAAGAGCCTGCCTGCCGATCAAATCACTTACAGTAGGATCCGCTTCAACAAGCAATATCCGGTCTTTTACCGGGCGGTTGCTGGTAAGTTGACCAGCCTGAGAATCGACGCGGTCACGAGAATTTGCCATGCTCTTATCATAGCATGGAAGCGCCGTGCTGCGTTATCGACAAACGGATTTTTTGGCGTTCTGCCCTTTTCATTCGAATAAAACCCGTTAGAGTTTCATTAGATCGGGCAAGCAAGCTTGACTCTGCGTAGCCGGGTGGAATAAAATCAATATATGGAATACAAGGACTATTACAAGACCCTGGGGATTGAGCGGAGCGCAAGCGAATCAGAAATTAAGAGCGCGTTCCGCAAGCTCGCACTGCAATACCACCCAGACCGCAACCCCAATAATAAAGTGGCCGAGGAGAAGTTTAAGGAGATTAACGAGGCCTATGAAGTTTTAAGTAATAAAGAAAAGCGGGCCCGCTATGACCAGTTGGGCGATTCTTACACGAGCTGGCAGCAGCGCGGCGCCCCGGGCAGCTTTAACTGGAACGAATGGACAAACGCGCCAGGCGGCGGTGTTTCCTTTGACGTCGGTGACCTGAACGACCTGTTCGGAGGGGGAGGCTTTTCCGATTTCTTCCAGGCCATCTTTGGCGGTGGAAGAGCCCCCGGCGGTGTTGGAACGCGCGTCCGCAGCCAGGCCCGGCCTGCTCAACCGGCCACTTACCAACAAAATGTGCAGATTACCCTCGACGAAGCTTATCGCGGCGCCGAACGCACGGTCATAGTAGACGGCCGGCGTTTGCAGATGAAAATCCCAGTTGGCGCCCGGACCGGGACTAAGGTGCGGATGAGCGGAGCCGGTCCAGCCGGACCAGACGGGCGGCCGGGCGACCTGTACCTGGTGATTGAAGTGCTCCCAGATCCCCGCTTTGAGAGACAGGGGGATGACCTCCACACTGAAGTCAGCGTCGATCTTTATACAGCCGTTTTAGGAGGCGAAACCCGGGTTACGACGCCGGATGGCGACGTCGTACTGACTATCCCGTCAGGGACACAGCCTGGCCAGTCCTTTCGGTTGAATGGACGGGGGATGCCGCGCCTGCGCACACCCGATCAGCGTGGAGATCTATTCGCTAAGATCAAAGTCCAGATTCCACGCCATCTGACCCCAGAACAGCGCAGGCACTTTGAGGAGCTTGCCAGGTCGCGTTGAATCTTCTGGCCCTGCTCAAACTTTCAATTTAGTGTTACGGAAGGCAATCATGAAAAAAATAAAACCCTGGTTCCTGCTGATCGCCATTTTTTCAATGGTAGGCCTGGCCTGCCAGATTTCGGGGACTTCAATCAACCGCGACAGCCAGATGCCTGCCTCTATCCCTGTTGTCATAACTCCACCGGCAGATATTACCCTCCCCGATCAACCGGTTGACCTGGAGTACCAGGATACGCTGTTGACTTCGCTGTATGAGCGAGTCAGCCCAGGCATCGTTTCCATCCAGGTCTACGGCCAGATGGGCCCCAGCCTGGGATCAGGCTTCGTTTACGATAAAGAAGGCCACATCATCACCAACTATCACGTGGTCGAAGACGCCCAAGAACTGGAAGTCGATTTCCCATCCGGGATGAAAGTGCGCGGTGAGGTAATCGGCACCGACCTCGATTCCGACCTGGCCGTCATCAAACTGAATGCGCCGGCTGAAGCGCTGTTTCCCCTGGAAATTGGCAACTCAGACCAGTTAAAAGTCGGGCAGACCGTCATTGCGATCGGTAACCCGTTCGGTTTGAGCGGGACCATGACTCTGGGGATCATTTCCGCGCGCGGGCGGACGCTCGAATCCTTGCGCCAGACACAGGACGGAACATTCTTCAGCGCCGGCGGGATCATTCAGACGGACGCAGCCATCAATCCGGGCAACTCGGGCGGGCCGCTCATTGACCTGAAAGGCCGGGTAATCGGGGTAAACCGCGCCATCCGCACCACCAACTCCACGGCCGGTGGAGAACCCAGCAACAGTGGCATCGGTTTTGCTATCCCGAGCAATATCGTCAACCGGGTTGTGCCATCGTTAATCGAGACGGGTAGTTATGATTATCCTTACCTGGGTGTAAGCAGCCGTGAGGAGATCTCGCTCCTCGAACAGGAAATTTTAAAGCTGCCCCAGGCTTCCGGTGCGTATGTTTTGGAAGTGGTCCCCGGCGGTCCCGCCGACCGGGCCGGGCTGGTCGCCGGAAATCGACCTACCGACATTCCCAACTTATTTTCAGGCGGCGACCTGATTATCGCCGCAGATGGGCGCCCGGTGCGCGTTTTTGGCGACCTTCTTGCCTACCTGATGGAAAACAAGAGCCCGGGCGACACACTGGTCCTGACAATCTTACGCGATAACGAACAAAAGGAGGTGACCGTAACGCTCGATAAACGTCCATAAAGAGAGGCATGCCAATCTCAACCTTAAAAACCAAATAGGAGGTTGCTATGTTGTCTGAGAACGACCTACGGGAACTGTTGGACTTCACTACCACAGAACCTGTGCTCAGTGTTTATCTGAACACAGACCCATCGGAGGGAAACGCGGACACGCACAAACGGCGCCTGCGCAGCATGATCAAAGACATTAATCTGACCAAGGACGTTGACAACATCGAGAAGTTCTTTGAACACAGTTACAACTGGTCTGGGCGAGGCGTAGCAGTGTTCTCGTGCAACACCAAAGATTTTTTCCGCGTCTACCCGCTGGCAGTTCCAGTACGCAACCTTGTCCACATCAGCGACCGGCCGAGCGTTAAACCGCTGGCAGCCCTGCTAGACAATTACGGGGGGTATGGGGTCGTGCTGGTCGATAAACAAGGCGCTCGTTTATTTTTCTTTCACATGGGAGAACTTCGCGAACAGGAGGGCGTCCTCGGCGAAAATGTAAAACGAGCAAAACACGGCGCGGGTGCTTCAGCCGTCCCCGGGCGGCGAGGAGCCAGCACAGCAGGCCGGTCGGTTGACGAGGTCGTCGACCGCAATATGAAGGAGACCATCGATTTCTCGGTTCACTTCTTTGAGACCAACCATGTTCGCCGGATTCTGGTAGGAGGGACGGATGAAAACGTCAAGATGTTCATCCATCATCTGCCAAAAGCCTGGCAGAGCCTGGTGATGGGAACCTTCCCAATGAGTATGACCGCCACATTCAACGAGGTACGCTTGCGCGCCCTTGAGTTGGGCATGCAGGCTGAAACCGAACGTGAAAAACGCCTGGTAGAGCACATGGAAGAGCTGAGCGCAAAAGGCAGCGGCGCGGTCGCCGGCCTGGAGGATACGCTGGCAGCAGCCAACGAAGGGCGGGTGCAGACCCTGCTGATCAGCGACGGTTTCCGAAAGAATGCCTACCGCTGCAAAAGCACCGGATGGCTGACAACCAGACCAGAAGAGGTCTGCAGTGGGGAGGATGATATCGAAAAGGTCTACGATGTCGTCGACCTGCTCGTCAACCAGGTTATGCGCAGCGGCGGCGATGTAGAGGTGATCCTGTCGACCGAAAAGCTGGATAAACTGGGCAGCATCGGGGCAATCCTACGCTATTAGAACAACCGACAAACAGGGTGCTGGCATATGTGTCAGCACCCTGTTTTTATTTCCGGCGACCTGATCGTCGCCATCATGAGCTTTCCAGGATAACAACTCAGGGATGTTTCCCTGAGCGAGGATCCCGTTCTGGTCCAGGGTAAGGAATCGGGATGTATTCGACAGAAGGGCGGCGCTGCATCGCCTGTGGATACAGGCTCATCAACTGGTAGATTTCGCGCGGCATTTCAGTGCTTACATTTAATCCTAACTGGCCCGCCTCTTCGACCGATATCGGGTAATCGTGTGTCCAGCGTCCAGAGGCCAGTTCCTCCGCCAGCTTTTCGGCCTGCTCGACTGAGTAATGGCAGCAGGCTATCCGGCGCACCGTTTCCCGCACCTGGCGGATAGCCTTGCGCGAAATATCGGCCAGGATAAGCGTCTGGTCATCGACCTCCGCCGGGGGTTTCTGGTTAATCACGCTGAGGATCGAAACAGCCGGGTACTGGCCAATCTGCGGATCGACCGGCCCCAGAACCGCGTTCTCATCCATCACAACCTCATTTGCCGCCAGGGCAATCAGCGTCCCACCCGACATGGCATAGTGCGGGACGAGGACAGTGACCTTCGCCTTGTGCCGAGAAAGGGCATTGGCGATCTGCTCAGAGGCCAGCACCAACCCACCTGGCGTATGGAGAATCAGATCAATTGGCACATCATCATCCGTCATCTTAATTGCCCGCAGCACCTGTTCAGAATCCTGAATATCGATATAGCGCGCGAGAGGAATGCCCAGGATTGAGACACTTTCCTGGCGGTGAATGAGGGCGATGACTCGCGAGCCACGTTTTGCCTCGATTGCTCGGAAAAGCCGGTAGCGCGCATTATCGATGAGGCGCTGGCGAATCATCGGGATGACTGTGGCAACCAGCAACAGGATCCAGACAATATTTAGAAACTCCATCAGACCCTCCTGAAATGATCGGCGCGAATTCAATAAGGAAAATATTCGTCAGGATACCAGCGGGCCGGGCGGCGGCCAGCCAGGAACAGGCGGGCTGCCAGCAGGCCAAACAGGAAACCGCCAATGTGGGCCCACCAGGCCACGCCGCCCCACATTCCGCTCTGTTCCATGAGCGAAAGCACACCCGAATATAGCTGAGAAACAAACCAGATCCCGATGAAAAGCGGAGCCGGAAGCTGAATAAACCAGGGAATAATAATGAGCAGGATCATGGTAGTCACGCGGGCGCTGGGGAAGAACAGGATATAAGCGCCAAGTACCGCTGCGATGGCGCCGCTGGCGCCCAGGGAGGGGATATTCGGGTTCGGGCTAAGGACACCCTGGATCAGGCCGGCGACGACCCCGCCTGACAGGTAAAACAAAAGAAAACGATCGGACCCGAGGTGATCTTCGACATTATCACCGAAGATAAACAGGATCCACAGGTTGCTCAGCAGGTGGAACCAGCCGCCGTGAAGGAACATGTGGGTCAAGAGCGGGTACCAGGTGAGCGGATTGAAAAGGTCAAGCCGGGCCTGCACCAACCCAAAAGTGGAAACAAAGCGCTCGAGCTGATCCGGCGCCAGCGACAGCTCGAACAAGAACACTACCACGTTTGAAACGATCAGGATCCAGTTAATGACCGGGAATGTATGCGAACGAATTGTGTCCTTAATCGGGAACATAGCCTGCCGCCTTCCTCGTGTAAGACAAGTATAGCGAATCCGGCAAAAAAAACAAACTCGGAACGCTCTCCAGAACGAAATAGGACTGCCCGGCCAGTACGATCCAGGTATAATCACTGCATGCCACCTTCCACTCAAAATAGCGCGACCCGCCAGATTGCGCGAGCCGCGGGAACCGTGATGCTGGCATTTGTGATCAGCAACCTGGTCGGGCTGACGCGGAACATGGTTGTTATCCGGGTTTTTGGCGCCAGCCAGGCGCTCGACTCGTTTTACGCGGCAGATCGGAAGAGCACACGTCTGAACTCCAGTCACCGCTCATTATCT
>CAZBDC010000011.1:0-11050 GCA_964490575.1 uncultured Anaerolineaceae bacterium
TGAACCACTGGGCCATGCTGCCAGCCAACAGAGAGCCGATTGGGAAGCAGCCGAACATCACCAGGGTGTAAATACTCATCACCCGGCCGCGCAGTTCATTGGTCACCTGGATTTGCACCAGGGCATTACTGGTATTAAGAAAAATCATCTGCCCAAGGCCAAATAAAACGAGCGCTGCCAGTGAATACGGCAGCCAGCGAGCCAGGGCAAAAAAGATAAGCGCCACGGGAGGGATTATGGCGCCGTACATCCACAGACGACCTTTGATCGGACGATAAGCGAGCGCCGCAACAATTAACGCCCCAATGACAGAGCCTGCTCCGCGGGCTGAAAGCAGCAGGCTATTGGTGCGAACGTCACCCCCTAGAATATTGACAGCCCAGGCCGGCGAAATGGACATCGAGCCAAAACCAAACAAGCTTGCCATGGCCAGGCCAAGGATTAAGAGGAGGATTGTGGGGTTTGTGCGGGCATACGTGAGACCCTCGCCAACATCGGCAAGCACTGAACTGCGGTTGGCACGCGGCTGGTGCGGTTCGAGCCGCATGAGCATGAGGGCCACGATGACAGCCAGATAGGTGATGGCATTGATTGTAAAGCACCACCCCGGGCCAAATGCGGCATAGATCACCCCGCCGATTGCCGGGCCAATCACTACCGCACTGTTGAACATGGTCGCATTCAGCGCGATTGCATTGGTCAGGTCTTTCCGTTCAACCAGGCTAGCAACAAACGCATGCCGAACGGGTGCATCAAATGCGTTGGCAATCCCGGAAAAAGCGGAAAGGACCAGAATGTGCCATGGTTCGATCGCGCCAGAAAAAATTAACCAGGCAGTCACCAGGGCGAGGATCATGAAAGCGCTCTGGATAATCAGCAACAAAACCCGCCTGGGCATTCGGTCGGCGATTACACCTGCGTAAAGGGTAAAAAGCCAGGTTGGGGCTCCATTGGCAAACCCCAGGTAACCAAGATAAGCCGCCGACTGGGTCATTTCGTATAGTAAATAGCCCTGGGCAGCCGTCTGAGTCCAGCTCCCGGTGAGTGAGATGAGCTGGCCAAAGAACCACAGGCGGTAGTTGGAGTAACGCATGGCCGAGAATGTATTTGCCATGCGAGCCTGGAAAGAAGAAGATTGACTGGTTTCTAAGCGCATCTATAGGGACCTTCAAATAATTATACTGTCACGTTTAAAAATCTTGCACATCTTATTCGTTCGTGGTACGGTTTAAGTTGGTTATGGTTATCGAAACAAGTATCGAAGCCGATCGCGCCGCAGCGGGCCACGCAAAAGGATGGTGGAGATTGCTTCGCTCCACTCGCAGTAACAGATCAAATAAGGAGATGAACTGGTTGAACGAAGTACGCATGCTCCGGCCCACATTTGATGCGTGGATTGGAAGGGTCATTCTGCCGGTGGTTTTTATCACTGCCCTCCTGGTAACTGTAATTAATCTAATGGGAGGCTATCAAGGACTGGTATGGCTGGTTCTGGGTTTGCTGCCAGGTATCGGTTTGGTGGTAGGGGCTTATGCGATCCCGGTGCTGGCGGGGCGAATCGTCATCGACCGGCATGGGCTGTCCTGCAACGTGGACGGGATTCGGATACGATTGGCCTGGCGGGATGTTCGCGCTGTGCGGATCATGGTGCAGGACTGGGAGCCTTACCTGATCATAGGGGTCGGTTCGGGAATATATGTCGTGCCAGTTCACCTGTTCGATGCCAGAGCCGTGTGGGAGAGTGTTTTATGGGCTGCGCCTGGGGAGATAACTCACCCAGAAGCGCTGGAGCCTTACAACCGGAATGGAGCGCACGAAGGTATTCCGCCTGATTTGTGGGTGCTGGGCACACTGCGGGTTGGTGACCACCGTGGTTTGCTGCTGGCAGCCGGATTGGGCGCTGCTGGTTTCCTGTTGTTGTTCTTAATCCTTCTGCTGACCGGTCAACCGGACGCGCCGGTCTTTCTGGCATTCAGTGTTTTATACCTGTTAGTGCTTACCGGGGTGGGGGTGACCGAATTTGATCAACAAGGGGTTACTCGCAGGACGATTTTGGGCGTTAATCGCATCCTGTGGGATGATCTTGCGGTTGTGGAGATGGCTCCCTTGGGACTGCGGATTTCCCTGGAAGGGAATCGCGGGCAGCGGATGGTTATGTTTGGGCCGGCAATGTGGACCGGCCTGGATGCTGCCCGTGCTGAGCATTTCCTGGCGCTGCAGATCAGCACCCGGCGCCTGAAACGGCGCCGATCCATCACCGTTTTCTTTAAGGTTTCCAGGAAGACTGGTACTGCGGATGCTTAATGGGAGGTCATGGTGAATACAAAGGGAGAATTTCCGTTATCCACATTTACAGGCCGTGACTTAACTCCTCTGGAAGCGGCTTATTTTGAATTGAACCACTTAAAGCATCTGTATCGTCAGGGCTGGCTGCGAAAAGGCGTGCCTCCTGTGCGCTGCGAATCAGTGGCCGAACACGTGTTTGGCATGGCCATGCTGGCCTGGTGGACAGCCGGAAGCTTCTTTCCACAACTGGACTGCAATCGTGTCATCCGCATGGTCCTGGCCCACGAACTGGGTGAGATCTATGTGGGTGACCTGACCCCGGCTGACCAGGTTTCTGCTGAGGAAAAATACCAGCTTGAACGAGAAGGTCTTCGCAAAGTAGTCGATAAACTACCTGGTGGAGAGGATTTCCTTGTTTTGTGGGAGGAGTTTGAAGCGGGGCAGACTCCTGAAGCCCGTTTTGTGCGCCAGATTGACCGGTTAGAGATGGCTTTTCAGGCAGCGGTTTACGAGAAACAAGGCTTTGGTGACCTGAGCGAGTTTTTTCTCACAACCAGACAATCCCTGGATGATCCGATTTTGAAGAATATCCTGAATGAACTCGAAGAACTGCGCGTTCGAGACTGACTAAGGCAAATAGACGAAATTTTCGCCTTCGGTAACCCATAGAACCGGCTCACCTGCGGCAGGCACGTACCAGAGTGTGCGGCCGCCTGAGTCCGTATAGAACGCAAAGGTCCCACCCGGGTCGCTGTAAACCGGCTGTGCAGCCAGATCGGGCAGGGGAGAAGCCGGGTCAGGTTCCACCTCAGCCACGTTGGCTTCGCTCCAGGGAAGCATTTCTCCTGTTTTCCAGTTCAGGGCCATTTCATCTGGCGCTTGCTTGCAGTCCAGGCCGTACAGCGCGCAGCGAACTTCAGGCAGGTCGATTTCGTCCGTCGAGACCCGCAGAGCCTTGAAGGTTGTTCGGCGGATTTTTAGCCAATCGCCATAACGCATCTCGCATGGGGTGCCGTTTGTCTCGCACAGATGATAGTCATAGCGCCCATCGTAAGCCAGCAAGCGCTGATCGCGCGACCATGCATCCATGAGTACGATCTGGCGTGGTCCTTCCAGGACGAATGTGCCGCTGTTTGCATAAAACTGGATTGAGCGATGCTGGTACAAAAAATGGCGTCCATCTGACAGCCAGATCGGACTGTCATCGATCACTCGTTGTTCCCTCTCCATCCATAGAAATACCCGGCTCGTCTGTAAGTTGAAACCCCAAAGCCCGGAAAATACAGGCAACTGGTCCTGTACCTGCACCAGGGCGGCCTGCCAGAAGGGATCCCACCGCAGCGTGCCTTCCTGGCCCAATCCGGCTTGCGTATTTTTATTGGGAATGTATAGATAGAGATTGCGGGGAGTCCCCGAGCAGTCATCTAAACTGAGAATCAGGCTGCCATCCTGAAGGAACCTGTACCAATGAACGTTGGCCCAGGTGTTGATGGTTTGGTTAAGAAGCAGATCGACCAGGCTCAGGTCGCGTCCACAGTTATCTATACTGGTGTAATACGCCAGAGTTCGACCTTCTGGGCCAAAGCTGAATTCGCTGCAAGTGTTATCGCCGGCAGGGGAGCACTCCTCCGGCAGTGTTACTGGCTCGAGGCCAGGGTAGTTGATATTCATCCCGGTGTCAACGAACTTAATCGGCTCCTGATCATTCGCTGGCAGAAAGAGAGCGGTCCCCTGGTAGGTCGAACTGAGCCGACCGGCGCGCAGCCCGTCTGGCGAGATGGCCCACAGGCGCCGTTCGGAGGTAGGTTGATCCGTTTTGCCCAGGTCGGTGTTGGCAAAGGGATCGCCAGAGAGACTGGTAAAAACAATCATGCCGTTGAGCGTTTTATCTTCCAGATCAGTGATATCGACCGGAAGCGTTCTGGTTTCATTCAAAGAGGTGACGGTGGATGTGGGTAATATACTTGCGGGGTCGGTTGATTGCTCAGGCGAATTGGTCCCTTGATCCTGTGGATTTGCAGGTGAAGCCGTTGTGGTTTGGAATAGCACCGGTGTCGATCGACCAGCAAAGCTTGGTAAGGAGCACGAAGCCAGCAGGGTTGCGCCCAGTATTGCCAGGATTGGAATGCTCCGGAAAAGTCTTCCAGTAATTTGAGTCGAAAAGGCGAGGGGGCTTTGGCTTTTTTTCATGGTTTTTAAAAATGACTTTCCATTATTTCTTTGCTGATAGCTGTTAGGGCGGTTTATGGCTGAAGCATGACCTTGATCGAATTGCGCGCGGACAGCACGAGTTGAAATGCTTCCTCGAAGTTTTCCAGTGGAATAGCGTGAGTGACGATCTCTTCCACAGGGATTTGTTTCTTTTCGAGCATGTCAATTGCCAGGGGATAGCAGTAGGGGCCAAGATGGGCGCCGTGGATGTTAAGTTCTTTTGTATCGCCGATCACGGTCCAATCGACGGTAACCGGTTCACCAAAAACACTGAATTCAACGAATGTGCCCAGGCGACGGATCATATTTAACCCCTGGATCACTGAGGCCGGGTGCCCGGAGGCTTCGATATAGACATCGCAGCCGTATCCGCCGGTTAGCTTTTTAACGGCTTCTACCACGTCTAAGTCGCGCGGGTTCAACACCAGGTCGGCGCCACACTTTTGGGCAATCTCGAGACGGGTGGGTTGTAAATCAACTGCGATCAGGCAGCCGGGATTCTTCAACCGGGCTGCGGCGACCATCCCCAGGCCAAGCGGACCACAACCAGAGACAACTACGGTGTCGCCAAAGGCAATCTCGCCGCGTTGCACAGCGTGGATGGCGCAGGCCAGCGGCTCGATGTAGACGGCGTGGCGCGGAGAAATCGACCGGGGAACTTTGTAATTGATCGCATCGGCTGGGAAGCGCATGTATTCGGCCATCGCCCCAAAAGTCCTCTGGCGAAAACCATACACATCGTGCTTGCTATCGCACATCCAGTACTGCCCACGCTTGCAGAATCGGCATTCCCAGCACGGGACGATTTGCTCGCTGATTGCCAGGTCGCCCAGGGCCAGGCCATATTTCTCGCCGGCGCCCTCGCCCAACGCAACGACCTCCCCGACAAACTCATGACCGGGTATGACCGGTGGCTGACAGTAGCCGGAGTGGTGTTCATCGCCCCAAAAGAGCGGCGCGCCGGCGAAACATTTTACGTCGCCGGCGCAGATGCCCGCGCCCAGCACGCGCACCAGCACCTCCCCGGGTCCAATTGCTGGTACAGACACCTGTTCGAGGCGGTAATCCTGGGGGCCATAGCACATCACTGCTCGCATGCGGTCAGGGATACTGTCAGGGCGCGTTGACATGGAAATTCTCCTTGGGGGTGTAGGGTTATTGAATTTACTATACTACATTTTTGAACGCAGTCACCTGACAGAAATTTAACTCTTTTCTCCTCCGTTAATTAGTGCTATACTCGGCTCATGTTGTGGAATTCGCGTTTCCCTACCCCTTCGCACGAAAGCCAACCCCTTGGTTGGGCTTATGCGTTTCCCCGGTAGTTAGCGAACCAGTTTCTGTGATGTGATCTCCCTCCGGACGCAAGCCCGGGGGGATCTTTTTTATACCTAAGGAGTTTGCGATGCGCATGTCGAAGCTGTTCAGTCAAACGCTGCGGGAGTCTCCGGCCGAGGCCGAGATCGCCAGCCACCAGCTTTTGCTGCGGGCTGGTTTCATCCGCCAGCTTGCCGCAGGAGTCTTTAGCTATCTACCCCTCGCTCGCCGAGCGATGGGCCGTATCGAGGCAATTATTCGAGAAGAGATGGACGCTATCGGTGGGCAGGAGATCACCATGCCGGTTGTTCATCCTGCGGAGCTGTGGCAAGAGAGTGGACGCTGGTATAAGATTGATGCGGAGATGGGTCGATTTCGGGACCGCTCGGGCCGCGATATGGTGCTGGGAATGACTCACGAGGAAGTGATTTCAGACCTGGCGCGTAAGGAAATCCATTCTTACCGCCAGCTCCCGCAGATGATCTACCAGATCCAGACCAAGTGGCGTGACGATCCTCGTCCACGGGCCGGTTTAATCCGCGGACGAGAATTCACAATGAAGGACTCCTATACTTTGGATGCTGATTGGGCCGGTCTTGAGAAACAGTACCAGGCACACTACCAGGCTTATTTTAATATCTTTCAGCGTTGTGGGTTAGAGGTGATCGCAGTCGGGGCTGACACCGGGATGATGGGGGGAAAACTGGCGCACGAGTTTATGTATATCACGCCTGTTGGCGAGGATACTTTAATCCTGTGCGAAAGCTGCGGGAGTGCTGCGAACCGCCAGGTCGCGCGCATCCACAAGCACGCTCCCAAAGCTGTTAAAGCTCTGCCAATAGAGCCGGTGGCAACCCCTGATTGTAAAACGATCGCTGATCTTGCGCGCTTCTTGAATATTCCTGAGTCAGAAACCGCCAAAGCAGTTTTTATGATCGCCACAATTCCCCAGGTAACTCCGAATGGTCAGCGGGCGACGCGCGAGCAGTTTGTGTTTACGGTGGTGCGCGGGGACATGGAATTGAACGAAACCAAGCTGGCGAACGCCGTCCAGGCTCAGTCGTTAAGGCCGGCCACTGAAGAAGAAATTCGGGCTGTTGGGGCTGAACCGGGGTATGCATCGCCGGTAGGATTAGACGGCGTTCTGGTGGTGGTCGATGACCTCGTGCCAGGCTCACCAAACCTTGTTTCGGGGGCAAACCGCGCCGGCTATCACCTGCGCAACGTCAATTATGGGCGGGATTATTCCGCTCAGATCGTCACTGACTTGGTGGCAGCTCGAGAGGGCGATGTTTGCCCTGGATGCGGCGGAACGCTGCGCGCGGTGCGAGGCGTGGAGGTCGGCAATATCTTTCAATTGGGTACGCATTTTTCCGAGTCGTTGGGCGCCACCTATCTGGACTCGGATGGGCAGGAAAAACCGGTTGTCATGGGCTCATACGGGATCGGAATTACCCGTCTGTTGGCCTGTATTGCCGAGCAATATCACGATGACCAGGGCCTGGTCTGGCCAGTGACGGTTGCGCCTTTTTCTGTTCACCTGGTGAGGTTGGCCGGGCGGGGAAGCAGCGAAACCACGGTAGCAGCCGACCGGTTATACGAGGACTTCAAAGCTGCCGGGATTGATGTGCTTTACGATGACCGGGATGAGTCACCGGGGGTAAAATTTAAGGATGCAGACCTGATCGGCCTGCCGCTGCGCCTGACCGTCGGTGAACGTGGGTTGAAGGCGGGCGTGGTAGAATTAAAACGCCGTAACAACGCAGAAAAGGTTATGATCCCCCTGGCAGACGTGGTCGAACGAGCCCGGCACGAACTGGCCCAGATGCGAATGGAGATCGAGGCGCTGGTCAAAGCGGTTGATTACAAATG
Organism: uncultured Anaerolineaceae bacterium; assembly: GCA_964490575.1. Lineage (GTDB taxonomy): Bacteria > Chloroflexota > Anaerolineae > Anaerolineales > Anaerolineaceae > DSYU01. The sequence continues at coordinate 7,687 of CAZBDC010000011.1, forward strand.
ACAGCAGAATTTCGCTTTGAGATGATCGCATTCGACGCTGATGATACCCTGTGGCATTCTGAGCGCTTCTACGAAGACGCCAAGGAAGGCCTTCTTGGCCTGCTTGCTCCGTATGGTATAGAGAAGGAGACACTGTTTACCATCCTGCACGATACCGAGATGGCTCATCTGCCGTTGTTCGGATATGGGATCAAGGCTTTTACTCTTTCGATGATTGAAGCGGCTGTGAAAGCGACCGGCGGGCAGGTTCGCGGCGAAGACGTTCTTGCGGTGATTGGGTTGGGTAAGACCATGATCGGGCACGAGATACGGCTGCTCGACTTTGCTGCCGAAACTGTAGCATGCCTGGTTGAGAGCCATCCGTTGATTTTAATCACCAAAGGTGATTTGATGGATCAAGAGCGGAAGATCACAAACTCTGGGCTGGGACACTTCTTCAAACACGTAGAGATTGTCAGCAATAAGACCCGGGATGTTTACGCAGCACTGCTCAAGCGGTATGGCGTACCGCCTGATCGGTTCTTAATGGTTGGTAATTCAATGCGCTCGGACATCCTGCCGGTTTTGGAACTGGGTGGGTATGGCGTTTATGTTCCCTACGAATTGATCTGGGCGCACGAGCACAGCCCGGCTCCGATTGGGATGGACGGCAGATATTACGCCATTAATCACCTGGGCGAGCTCCCGGATTTGGTCGAAAAGATAGAAATGGATCGTTCCCGTTCGATATTGGAGGAACAATGACCGAATTGAAATTTGGGGTTACGCTGCCTTACGGCGATGCACGGATCTGCGCTAACCTGGCTCGTTATGCCGAAGAATCTGGGTGGGATGGGGTTTTTGTTGGTGATGCAATCTGGTGCGTTGACCCGATGATCCAGCTAACGGCAGCAGCAATGACAACCAGTCATATCCGCCTGGGTACAATGGTGCTGGCGATGCCGCTGCGGCGGCCAAATCATGTTGCCAGCGAAAGCCTGGCGATCGATCTGCTCTCACAGGGTCGGTTAATTCTTGGGATGGCCACAGGCGCAACCTGGATGGGCTGGCAGGCCTTTCCTGACGAAAACGTTGATACAAAAGCGCGGGCTGAGATGCTGGATGAGGCAATTGAAATTATCACCCGTATGCACCAAAGCGAGCAGTTTGACTTTGACGGCAAGCATTATCACATCAAACTCTCTGCGATGGATACGGTTTATTACCCCCCCAAGACAATCCAGCAGCCGCGTGTGCCGATCTGGATCCCGGGAGTCTGGCCGCGCATGAAATCGATGCGGCGGGTGTTGAAATGCGATGGCTTGCTGCCGTTTAAGATGAACGCTGATAATAAATTTGTGGACGTGACCCCTGCTGATCTGCGCGAGATGAAAGCGTTCATCGACGCAAACCGGACCCTTGCGACTCCATTTGACTACGTAATTGAAGGGCAGGCCAACACCCTGGGGCGAGAACAGGCCAGGGACAAGATCATGCCCTGGGTAGATGCCGGTATCACCTGGTGGATTGAGGGCTTATGGAACGTCCCCGCCGGGGAGGTTGAGGGACGAATTAAACAGGGGCCACCGGTCATCTCTTAAGGGGTGAAAAATTCGATACACGCCGATACCGGCCGCCAGACAGGGGTATACGACCGATCTCTCGTTAGACCGTTAGAGGCCGGGCAATAAACAGCCCGGCCTCTGCTGGATACCAGTAAATCCTTTGGCAAGGAGTGGATATGGTTAAAGTTGGGCGCTACTAAACATCGAAGTACATGGTGAATTCGTGTGGGTGCGGCCGCATGCGGACAGGGTCGACCTCGAACTCGCGCTTATAATCGATGTAGGCCTCAATAAGATCGGTGGTAAAAACGTCACCCTTGAGCAGGAACTCGTGATCGGCTTCAAGTGCATCCAGGACATCGGATAACGAGCCGGGCACCTGCTTAATCAGCCTGGCCTCATCCGGAGGCAGCTCATACAGGTCTTTGTCAGCCGGTTCACCAGGATCAATGCGGTTTAGGACGCCATCCAGGCCGGCCATCAACAACGCAGCAAAGCAGAGGTAAGGATTGCAAGAAGGGTCTGGGGCGCGGTACTCAATCCGTTTGGCCTTGGGGCTCTTCGAATAAACCGGAATGCGGCAGACGGCTGAACGATTACGCTGAGAATAGGCCAGATTGACTGGCGCTTCGTAACCAGGCACCAGACGGCGGTAAGAGTTAGTGGTCGGCGCAGCCAGGGCCAGCAGAGCCGGAGAGTGTTTGAGCAGACCGCCGATGTAATATTTGGCAGTTTCGGACAGCCCGCCGTAGCCCGACTCATCATAGAAGCAGTTGGTGCTGCCATTCCAGATGGATTGGTGGACGTGCATTCCAGAACCATTATCGCCAAATAACGGCTTGGGCATGAAGGTGACAGTCAGTCCATTAGCGCGAGCGACGTTCTTGACGATGTACTTATAAATCATCACCCGGTCGGCCATGGTCAGCAAGGTATCGAACCGCATGTCGATCTCTGCCTGACCAGCGGTGGCCACCTCGTGGTGATGAACTTCGATCGGAACGCCGGCAGCTTCGAGCGCCATCACCATCTTGCTGCGGACATCCTGGAGTGTATCAGCCGGGGGAACGGGGAAATACCCGCGCTTCGGGGCAATCTGAGCGCCGAGATTGGGCTTCAGATCCTCACCGCTCTTCCACCAGGCTTCCTGGCTATCGATATAATAGAATGCACTGTTGGTGCCGCCGCCGTAGCGGACATCATTGAAGATGAAAAACTCGGCTTCTGGTCCCCAAAAGCTTGTCTCTCCGATCCCCGTCTGCTTCAGGTAAGCCTCGGCTTTACGAGCAACATAACGGGGGTCGCGGGAATAGGGCTGGCGGGTGATCGGGTCGAAAATGTCGCAGATGATGACCAGGGTTGGGACCTCCAGAACCTGATCGATGAAGGCTGAGGTTGGATCGAGCATCAGAAGCATATCGGATTCGTGAATTTCTTTGAACCCGCGGATGGATGAGCCATCAAAACCAATGCCATCCTCAAACATTTCTTCATCGAGGGCATGGGCCGGAATGCTAAAGTGCTGCCAGGTACCAGGCATATCGGTGAAGCGAACGTCGACCATTTTTACGTCTTTGGCCATTTTGACGACATCTGTTGGGGTAAGCGCCATTTGAATTTCTCCTTTGCCAAATGTTGTTATAATCTCACACATAACATTAATTCATCAACCTGATTTTACGAGAATGGAGTGATCTGAGCTATTACCCAAATGGGTCATTTTTCCTGGCAGGATGCGTGTTGCCGTACCTGTTTTCAAGTCAACGTTGCTTGAAGAATTGCTAATGACACAACAGGAATGGTTGCAGGTGTTGATTGAT
>CAZBDC010000011.1:11060-28765 GCA_964490575.1 uncultured Anaerolineaceae bacterium
GCTTCGCCGATGGCTGGAATCGTTGGGATTTAACGACTGGCAGGGGGCAAAGCGCAGCCTTCACCGGCTTACAGGCGATCGTGCCCAAAGAGACGCTTTTACACGCTTTGCGCCACATCTGCTGGAGGCTTTGGCGACCGCTGGCAATCCTGACCGTGTGCTGGCAACCTTTGAGCGCTTTTCCCACGGTGTGAATTCGCCGAAGGATCTGTATGGTTTTCTGGCAACCCACCCTCGTTCTGTGGAGATGCTGGTCCGGTTGTTTTCGGGTAGCCAGTTTCTGGGTGAAATTCTGCTGCGGAATCCCGAATATTTTACTGATCTGACTCATCTGCGTCGCCTGGCGCAGACCAAGAGTCTGGAGCGGCTGTATCATGAGGGGCGCCAGTTGGTTGAGGCGCTTGTAGACCCTCTTGACCAGATGGATGCCCTGCGTAGATACCAGCGCCGGGAGATGTTGAGAATCGGGGTATGTGACCTTCTGGATTTGTTTGATTTGAAAACCGCGACACGTCAGCTTTCCAACCTGGCTGATAGCCTGGTTCGGGTCTGTCTCGATGTTTCCGCTGAACGGCTGGGCCTTTCGCCTGACGCCTTGAGTGTGATTGGTATGGGTAAGCTGGGTGGGCAGGAACTGAATTACAGTTCGGATGTGGATTTCCTGTTCCTGGCAGGCGAACCGACCCCGCCAGTCGTGCGCCTGGCGGAACACCTGATCGACGCATTGGCGCGGGTGACGACCGAGGGCTTTCTTTACCGGGTCGATATGCGCCTGCGCCCGTGGGGAAAAGTTGGGCCGCTTGTTTCATCTCCTGATGGCTTTATCACTTACCTGGAAAAACACGCTTTACAATGGGAGAAACAGGCGTTGCTGAAAGCGCGTGTCGTTGCGGGCAGTCGTGAGATTGGGGAAGCTTTTTTAAGCCGGGCGCAGACATTGATGTTCAATGGGACGGCGGAAATTGTGCGCATGGGGGTGTTTGAGATGAAGCAGCGCACAGAGGCCTTTCTATTACAAAAAGGGCGCACATGGGGCGATGTAAAGCTGGGAGAAGGTTCAATCCGTGATGTAGAGTTCGTCGTGCAGTTTCTGCAGCTGGCCCATGGCGCTCAACGGCCTGAGATCCTCAGTTCTAATACCCTTGAGGCGCTTGCCCGCTGCCAGCAGAACGGACTGCTGGCAGTAGATGAGAGCCGTGTCCTCGAAGATGGGTACGTTTTCCTGCGTACAATCGAGCATCACCTGCAGATGATGGATTACCACCAGACCCACGTGCTCCCAGAAGACTCCCAGGCAGTCCTCAGCCTGGCCCGCCGGTTGGGTTTTGAGGGTGTCCAGGCGGGTGAGGCATTTATCGCACGATATCACCAACATACAACTGCAATTCGTGAGATTTATCTACGATACGTCGGGAGGATAGAAATGCGGCAACCCGATCTTTCACCGGCGGGCTCGGAACCTGCGCCCGAACAAGATATCAGCCAGCACCGCGCCAGGATGGGCGCCTCCTATACCGAAAGGTTTGCGGATGCAGAGATCCGTCGGCATGCGATGCTGGCTGGGCAGCTTGACGCAGAGCGGCTGGCCTTGGTGGATGCTCGCCCGCTGCAGGATGATTCTGACTGGGAAGTGACAATCGTTGCTTATGATTTCCCGGGTGAGTTATCGTTGATCTGTGGGCTGTTTTACGTTTATGGACTGGATATTATCAAAGGGGATGTGTTTACCTACGAGTTGCGTTCTGAGCCAGACTTGATTCCCCCCGGAAGGACTGCTGCTGAGGCCCGAGAAAGCAGCCGGTATGGTAGAAAGCCAGGAAGAAGACATTCTATTTCTGGCGGATCCAGTTCGGACACGCGACGAAAGATCGTGGATGTTTTTACAGTGCGCCCGGTGCGAAATCAGGGATCTCTGGCTGATCTCTGGATGGATTACTGGCATGACCTTGAGGAGCTTTTACGGATGCTTCAAGCCGGGCAGCGGCGAGAAGCCCGCGGGCTTCTGGCAAGGCGTGTTGGAACATATCTGATCGAGAATGGTCATGCTGGCGAGCAGGCTGTCGGTGAAACGGTCACGACTCTGTTCCCGATTGGAATTGAGATTGACAATGAAACATCAGAAAAATACACCATCTTGCGGATTGATACCCCCGATACGGTTGGATTCCTGTACGAGTTCACCAATGCTTTATCGATCAACCGAGTCTATATCGCTCAGATGACGATCGACTCGATTGGCCAGCGGGTGAGTGATATCTTGTTCGTGACGGACGAAGGCGGGCAGAAGATTACCGATGCTGAACGTATTCGCGAAGTTCGGGCGGCGACCGTGCTGGTCAAGCATTTCACTCACTTGCTGCCGTTTTCCCCGAACCCGGAAACAGCCTTGCTGCACTTTGGTGAGTTTACAGCGGATCTGTTTAAGCGCCCGAACTGGCCGGATGAGTTAAGCTCTCTCGAGCGGCCCGAAGTGCTGCAGGCGATGGCGCGTTTGCTGGGCGTCAGTGAATTTTTATGGGACGACTTCCTGCGCATGCAGTACGCAAATCTATACCCGGTTGTCAAAGGGGTTGATGCGCTGACTACCGGTAAGACGCGCCAGCAGCTTCAACGAGAGTTGGAGGAAATCCTGGCGGAAGTTCACGCCGGACCTCAGCCGCCCTCTGAAACTGCTTCTTGGCGAGAGGTGTTAAATGCTTTCAAAGATCGGGAGATGTTCCGCATCGACATGCGCCATATTCTTGGGCACACGAGTGAGTTTTGGGATTTCGCCGCAGAACTGACGGGCCTGGCAGAAGTCGTAGTCAACACAGCTTATCACCTGTGTCATGAGGATTTGCGTTCCGTTTATGGCTCCCCGCGGCTGGATCATGGTGGAATTTGCGAGATGAGCGTGTGCGCTCTGGGAAAGTGCGGCGGTCAGGAACTGGGTTTTGCATCGGATATTGAATTGTTGTTTGTTTATGCGGGGAACGGCATCACCAGTGGACCACAGGTAATCACTGCTGCTGAGTTTTATGAAAAAGTGGTCCAGGATTTTGTGAGGGCTATACGCGCCCGACGGGAGGGTATCTTTGAGATCGATTTGCAGCTGCGGCCATACGGTAAGGCCGGAAGTTTAGCAGTTTCGTTGGATTCCTTCCGGCGATATTTTGGACCGGATGGGCCGGCATGGGCTTATGAGCGCCAGGCGCTGGTCAAGCTGCGCCCGATTGCGGGGAACCTGGAATTGGGCAGGCAAATATCAGATCTGCGCGATACTTTTGTCTACTCGGGTGAAGAATTTGATACAACCGCAATGCGGGCCATGCGCGAACGCCAGATCCGGCACCTGGTAACCGGGGGACGGTTTAACCTCAAGTACAGCCCTGGCGGCCTGGTGGATGTCGAGTACCTGGTCCAGGGTTTGCAAATGACTCATGGACACACTTATCCTGGGATTCGCCAGACAAACACACGGGAAGCGATGGCAGCTCTGGCCCAGGCTGGCTTGTTGGGTCCAGATGACTATATTCGCCTGCGGAAGGCGCACACTTTCCTGCGCTGGTTGATCGATTCGCTGCGTGTCGTGCGGGGAAACGCGCGGGATGTGACCATCCCCGCCGAAGGCAGTGAGGAATTCGCTTTCCTTAGCCGACGGATGCGCTATGGTAACGATGTAACTCGCCTTCACAATGAGTTGATCCGTTATACGGCTGATGTGCAGGAGATTAACCGGCGTTTGCTGCCTTCTTGAAGACCGGATAAGTTTTTGGACTTCGTTCGTTTTGTGCGGGCGACGCAGTCGCCTACACAAAACGATAAAGTATCAAATTAGGAGAAATGATCCATTTGGGTACTGACGTTTGCATGAGCGCGGGGGTATGATGGAACCAGGGAATCAAGATCCGATGACAGAACCTCGCTTGCTCGATGCGCTCGCCAGGCTGAATCAGGTTGGCCTGGCAATTAATCAGCTCGATACAGGTGATCTGGCCAGCATCCAGACAATGCTCCGGATGATCGTGGAGAGCGCCATCGATGTTGTACCGGGTTCTTCGGCAGTCATCTACACCTATGATGAAGCATCTGGAATGTTTCACAATGATTCGCGTGTTTCAGCCGAGCAGAACCCTCACCCCGAACTGGATGACTCGCCTCGCCAGGATGGAATGGGATCGCGGTCGGTGTCCAGGCGGCAGCGCGTCCTGTCATATGAAGAACCCGATTTGGAAGTTAATCCGGCGAAGGTGGCGATGGGTGCGAACTCCGTGGCTTGCTTTCCGCTGATCGTAGCCGATGAAGTTTTGGGAGTCCTGTATATTTACCTGCATGAGGGGCGCCAGTTTAGCGAACTGGAACTGCTTATGCTGGAAAACTTCGTTAATCTGACTGCCATGACTCTTTCACTGGCACGCCAGTTCAACCTGGCGCAACAGGAACAGATTCGCAAGGAACGCGAACTACGCCGTCTGCGGCGGGCTGGAATGTTAATCTCCTCCCGGTCGAATGTGAAAGGCACTCTGGAGGCAATTCTGCAGGTGGCTCTCGAAATCACAGACGCTGTTTACGGGATTTTCCGATTGGTTGATCCAAGTGGGAAGAACCTGGTCACCCAGGCGATCTCAGGAGTAGGCCTGAGCCAGCCAGCTGTTGAAACGCTGCCAATTAATGAGCATTCTGTGATGGGGCTGGTTGCTATCCGGCGCGAACCGATCATTATTTCGGACCTGCGGGAGGAGCCCTGGATTCGGGTTTACTATCCTTTGGACCGTGAATTAGAGATGCGGTCCGAGTTGGCTGTGCCATTGATTGGCGCCAGCGGCCGCCTGGAGGGCCTTCTCAACCTGGAAAGCCCCCATGTTAACGCCTTCGATCGGCAGGATCGCTACATTTTGCAAATCCTGGCTACTCAGGCGGTTGTGGCGATCCAGGAGGCGCGCCTGCTGGATGCGCTCCAGGAAATTTCATTGCTGCTTCCACGGTATTCGCTCCAACGCATCTACCAGACCCTGGTCGAACGCGCTTGTGATTTACTCAATGTGCCATTCGGGATGATCTGGCTATTGGAAAATGATCAACTGGTGCTCCAGGCGGTCGTAGGGGTGGATCGCGCCTTAGACGGGCAGAGCGCAGACAGCTGGCCTGGTGGGGGTGTTGACTGGGAAACCGGCGTATTCGCTCGTGTCGAGCTTGGGCAAACTCTGGCCGGGCAGGCAGTGCTGGAGGCGCGCCCGGTTACCGTTCTGGCTGGCCAGGAGGACCAGCAGGTGAGGTTTGCGGACCTGCCTTTTTTCAGCGGGCGGGGATCGGCGCTGAGTGTTCCATTGTTTGCCAGCCCAGATGACAAACCGGTCGGCGCTTTCAGCGTCCATACTGCCCCGGGGGATCCACGCGATTTTGATCAGTCGGATTGGGATAAGAAGGTGCTTGATATCCTGGGACATTATGCTGCCCTGGCCATGCAGCTAGCCGCGCAGCAAGATGCGTTACGGGCAGCTCAGGATCAACGCGCGCTGACAGAAGCCTTTGCGGCCATCGGTGATATCGCCGCCAACCTGATGCACCGTCTCAACAACAAGATCGGAACTATTCCCGTACGGATAGAAGGAATTCAAGATAAGTGCGTTGAGGCGCTGGCGGAAGATCCGTATTTGTCCAGAAACCTGGAAGCGATCCGAATCAGCGCAGCAGAGGCGATGCAGGTTGTCCATGAAAGCCTGTTTCACCTGCACCCCATCCAACTTGCCCCGGTTTCGGTCCTGGGGAGTGTCCGAGAAGCGCTGGCTGGAACACACCTGCCGCCCGAGGTGGTGTTGGATCTTGGAGAATTGGGGTATCTGCCGCCCGTGCAGGCTGGCCCGAAACGTCTTGCACTGGTCTTCAGCAACCTTTTTGAGAACGCGGTTGATGCGATGGGTGGGCAGGGTGTGATCCGCATCGATGGCAGCATATTGGGTGACTGGGTAGAGGTACGGGTCAGTGATAATGGACCCGGGATTGCGCCTGAATTGCATGAACGAATTTTTGAGTTCAACTACAGTTCGCGCCCCAGGGCTCATCCTGGTAAGCTGGGCTTTGGGTTGTGGTGGGTGAAGTCACTGATGGCTCGTTTTGGTGGGAGTGTCTCTGTCACCAGTGACGGTTATTCGGGAACGACTTTTATTTTGAAACTGCCCCGGGTTGTTGATGTGGAGTCTGTACAGGGTGCTTGATGAATGAGATGGTACGCGCTTTAGTCGTAGAAGACGATCCTGCCTGGCAACAGATCCTTCGCGAGATCCTGGAGGATAGTGGATTGGCGGTTGACCTGGCTCCAGGCCGCGCAGAGGCGGTTGATAAACTGCGCGAATCGGCGCACCGGCTGGCAATCCTGGATCTCTCGCTGGGGGGAATCGACCACAACAATCAGGACGGTATTCGTGTAGCTGAAATGATCCGGCGTTATGATCCAGGCTGTGTTGTGTTATTCTTAACCGGCTTTGCAACCGTTGAACTGGCCGTTAAGGTCATGCGTGAGTTAGGCGCCCTGACCTGCCTGCGGAAGGAGACCTTCAGGCGCTCGGAGTTCCGCAAACTGATCCAGGAAGCGCTGGCTCAAGCCCCGGCTGGCCCGGCGTTGACAATTGAGGGCAACAGGAAGCCCGCACCGGAAAAAGCTTCGGGAACTGAGTTGAAAACCGAGCGTGGAATGGCGCTGGTGGTTGAGGATGATGCAGGTTGGCGCAGCCTGCTGTCTGAGCTGGTTGAAGAGGCGGGTATGCAGGTGCGCACTTCTTCCAGTTATGTAGAAGCGACCGGGTTGCTCAAACGGGAGGATGTCAGGCTGGCGGTGATCGATCTTTCACTGGCCAGCTCATTGGAAGACCAGAACCTGGATGGTTATCGACTGCTGGCCGTGATGCGCAAGGCGAATATTCCGGTTGTGGTTGTCAGCGGCTATCTCGAGCCACAACGAATTGAACAGGCCTACCGCGAAGGATTAATTTTTTCCAGCCATGAAAAAAAGGCCTTTGACCGGAAATCCTTTTCAAGGACAATTGAGAGTGCGCTGGTTGGCGGACAGGAAGACCCTGTGCTGCGAACGTTGACCGACCGGGAGCGCGAGGTCCTGGTGTTGCTTGCGCGGGGTCTGACAAACAAGGAGATTGCCAGCCAGCTTACGATCACTTCAAACACGGTCAAGCGTCATATTAAGTCTTTATTTATGAAGTTGGATGTTAATACGCGCTCAGCAGCTTCTGCCAAGGCGATCAGCATGCGGATCGATCCACAACAGCATATCTGAAGTGGTTGCGCGAATAGAAACAGACTGTGGGATGCAGGATTATTTCTGGGCTTTTTTGATCTCTTCAAGCAGTTCCCGGTTGCTGGGGATGAGAGAAGAAAATTTTAGTTCTCCATTGATGTAAAGGCTGGGTAGATTCTTAACCCCCATTTTCATCACACGGGCAACGTTTTCAGCTTTGGTGAACTTGTATTCGGCCAGGTTGGCCAGACCATTCATTTCGCTCACTGCCCGCTGGGCGGCGTTGAGCATATAGCCACAGGCAGCGCAGGTATCTGAATCGAGCGTGAATACTTCCACCAGCGGCTGGGAAAGGTTTTCGTAATCAGGCAGTTCGACTGGGATGTCAAAGGTGTGCGATTCGTAGTGCGCTAACATGTGGCGGGTTGAATGAGGATCGCGGATCGCCTGGAGCACCCCAACCACATTCTCGGTTGGAGTGTCATAGGGCATATCGCAACCTGGAGCAAGAATGAAGTTTCCCTGTGCCAGCCCACGCTGCGGATCGGCAAGCTGATCGAGCAGGTCAACAACAAACTTCATATTGTCTTGCTGCGAGCCAAGTAACATGCGTGTTGTTAAGGGGATGTTTCCACCGATGGTGATGTTGTAGCGATCGGTGATCGCTTTTACGTTTGGTAGATCGATGTTTTCATCAACGGAGATCGAGTCGGGTCCTGTCTGGCACATGACATCCATGTTCTTGGTGGCATCGCCGCACACGAAAAAGCTGGAAAAGGCGCCCGCCTGGCGGATCGCGCCGAAAATCTCACTGAAGGGCTGAAGCAGGTACTGCTTGAAGTGGCGCGGCGAGACTTGTGAGACGACCGGGTCTACCACCGCAATTACATCCATTCCAGCCTCCTGGAAAAGGGCCGCCATACGCAGGGCGACATCCCTGCAGTATGACAACAGGGAGTTGTGGAAATCAGGGTGGTCGTACATGTCCATGAAGATTTCAGTGCCGCGCAGATGTGAGGCCAGCGTCATTGGGCCGGTGATTAACCCGTACAGGGCCGTCCGATCTCCTATCTGGCGTTTCATTTCGCGCATGACGCTTAGGATCATTGGCAGGCGACCATCCCTGGCTTCGGGGAGGTGACTGGGGATTTCCATGATGGTCTCCAGGGGATGTGAAGCGACCATTGGAGGTCCCCCTGGAACCCAGACCAGATCACAGCCCAGGATTTCGGCCTCGATTTGCAGGTCAAATACCACCGGTTGACCATCCGGATCGTAGATCTGATTTACCGCCAGCAGCGAATCGAGCAATTTCATTTCATCTTTCAGCACCTCTGTGGCGCTGTATCCGCGCAGCTTTCCGGCATGCACCCCAGCAAAGGGGACCCAGGGAACCGCTGGCATGGACTGGTGGAGCAGCGTTCCAAATAACAGTTCTTTTCCGGATATCTTGGCAGGCTGGGAAGACATAATTTTCTCCTGGCGGGCAGGCAGCCCGGTTGACGGGTGGGTGGAATGTTTTTCAAAACCGAAGACTGTAAGCGATAATCCAAGTATAGATCTTTATGACACCGCTGTCAACAGGTTGGTTGGTTCTATCCATACGGTCCAATTGCGTATAATTGTGTTACATCGGTTGAAGGAGATACCTTTGCCTGCCACAATTCGAGATGTAGCAAAATTAGCCGGCTGCTCGATTAAGACGGTCTCGCGGGTGATAAATGGGGAACCCTACGTAACGGAAGAAACGCGTGCCAGGGTCCAGGCAGCCGTGCGAGCGGTGGGTTATGCGCCAAATATTTCGGCGAAACGCCTGGCTGAGAATAAATCTTACATGATCTGCATTTTGATGTACCCGGGGTTTTATCAACCCGCTTCTGAAATGCTGACCCGGATCATGGATATTGGCTATGAAGAGAATTATGATATTCTGATCCAGCCTTATTTCCCCCCTCACTCGCGATCCAAACGAAAATTGGTTAGCCTGATCTACGAACACCGCATTGACGGCTTTGTGACGACACCTCCTCTGGATGCAGACGATTTCGTTGCCGATATGCTTTCGACGTACAAGGTCCCCCAGGTGCAGATCAATCCATATGAACATAATCCGGATGTTCCTTGCGTGGCGGGTGAGGATTTTAAGGGCGCTTACGAGCAGACCCAATATCTCTTAACGCTTGGTCACCGACGGATTGCCTTTTTGACCGGACCGCGTAATATGCGCGCCAGCCATGACCGGCTGCTGGGCTACCAATCGGCGCTCGATGATTTTCGGGTTCCTTTTGATGAAACGCTGGTCCAAAACTCGGAGTGGACTTTTGACGGCGGTTACACGATGGCCAAGCTGTTGCTAGACCGTCCTGACCGCCCCAGCGCAATTTTTGCCGGAAATGATGAGCCTGCTTATGGCGTAATATATGCTGCCCAGGAGATGGGGTTAAGCATCCCGAGCCAGCTTTCAGTATGCGGTTACGATAACCTGGCCTTCTCCGACCAGATCTGGCCTGGCTTGACCACCGTCCACCAACCTTCGGATGAGATGGTCGAACTGGCCACGCGCCTGTTAATTGACCTGCTCAAGGGCCGCAATGTAGACCGGAAGGATATTACGATCCCTTCGCTCCTGGTAGTGCGCGGTTCAACAGACCGGCCAGGACAGTAGGCACGGCCCCGTTCAGGTAACCTTGTCCTTTTTCGTTCGTTTATTCCAACGTTTGCTTTGGCTTATAAAAGGCTGACTTCGAGCGCCAGCAGGGTCATATCATCAAATTGTTCTGCCTGGCCGCGAAATTGAGCCAGGAGGTCGAAAATGGCCTGGCTGAGAGCCTCAATCGGTAGCTCTGCCTGGTCCGCAACGATGGCTTGCAGGCGATCCAGTCCCAAAAAAGTACCGCTTTCATCCATCACGTCACAAAGACCATCGCTGTAGAGGATAATCCTGTCTCCTGGTTCGAGGCGATGTTCTTCTTCGCTGAGATTAAGAGAATTGCTTTCCTGAATTCCTAAAACTGTGCCCCTACCGCCCAATTTGTGGATCTGGTCAGCTCGCAGCAGCAATGGACGTTCATGGCCTGCGCGGGCATAGACCAGGCGATGGGACGAACATTCCACCACGCCGTAAAAAACCGAAACAAACCCGTTTAACTCCCCTAAATCGAGCAAGAGCGTGTTGACGTTTTGCAGGGTTGTGCGTGGCGAGCGTTCTCTGCGGGCCTCCGCCAACAAAAGGCTGCGGGTCAACGCCATGTAAAGAGCAGCCGGCAGGCCCTTATCGGCCACGTCCGCTACCACAATCCCAAAATGATCGTCATCAAGAACAAACATGTCGTAGAAATCGCCGCCCACCTGGCGGGCAGGCTCGTAGCGGGCTGTCAGGGTATAGCCAGGGACAACCGGAAAGCTGTGCGGGAGCATACTCTCTTGAACCTGATGAGCCAGTTCCAACTCGCGTTCGATGCGTTCTTTGACCACCAGTTCGGCCTGGGCTGCTTCAAGTTGGGTGATTTTGGCGCGAAGCTCCTCGATCAGGCTGGTGCGTTGGATCGCAAGTGCGGCCTGGTTGGCGAAGGCTTGCAGCAGGGCTGTTTCTCCTGGATGAAATGATTCTTTTTGGGTCGACTGGATGATCATCACGCCAACGAGTTGCTCCTGGGCTACCAGTGGTACTCGCAGGCCCATCGATCTCAGCGAGCTGTTTCCCTCTTCTCCATTTCGTGGCTGAATGGGACGGACTCCTGGGGGAGAATGCATGTAGGGCACAGGTCGACTTCCGGACAGGCCATCGAATACTTGTGCAGGGGGTACCAGGTAGCCAATCGCACTGCCCTCCCATCCGCGCACTGCAAGAACTTCGGCGCTTTCTTTCCCGCTTTCCACCAACTTGCGCAGATAGAGGACGACCCGATCAGCGCTGCATAGATCGCCAGCTCTCCGGCACACCCAGGTAGCCACTTCTGAAAGACCGGTTGAACTGATCAGTGTCTGCCCCAATTCCTGGAGCGACACCAATACTTCCGTGCGCTGGACGAGGACCCGATTCGAAGCTTCCAGTTCCAGAAGTTTGCGTGATAACTCGGTATTGGTTTGCTTCAGCGCGCGCTCGCTTGTGGTGAGCATCTGATAGATGCGACGAAGGTGGTTGCTATCCAGTTCTAGCAAATCATAAAGGTCAATCTGGCCATGAGAAGCCAGATGAAGGGCGTATTCCTCCAGTGACAGGAGACTGGACTGATCCAGCGGGTCGCTCGCCAGTGGGTTGTTATGGAAAAGATCGAAAATAGCGATATCCCCCTGGTATCCGCTGCCGTGGCAGCGTTCGCAGCCCTGGGCTCGGAAGAACGCAGGTTGGGCCAGCGCCTTTTTGGGGGCTGCGGACCTGGAAGATGGGCGTTTAAGCTGATCCAATACTTCTCGTAGATGCGGATAACGGGTGGCGACTTTCTGGCAGAGTTCATCGGTAAGACCGATCGCGCGCTTGCAGTGCGAGCAAAGCGCCGGCAGGCGCTGCATGGTGATAACCCAGCGCAGATCGGTCAGATAACCTCGAGGGATGCCCAGGTCGATGATCTGGCGCAGCACTGACGCACCGTGCAGTATCGTATCGAATTGTGCCAGCACCAGTTCACCCTGGCTGGCTGCCTGGAAGATCGCCGGGGCGGTTTGTGCGTTCAGGTGGTCGATAATTAACATGCCTGGATGCTGGTTGGCGGACATTTCGATTTGCCGGGCGTAATCCTGTTCGGTTTGGACCGGATGAAATGCAACTCGGCGCTGGAGCTGGCGGGGGACGCGGGACAGGTGACGGTCTTCAGCTACCACAACCGCCTGCTGTTCGGGCTGTGCCAGCAAGATTTCCTGGATCAATATGTTGAACATCGCGGAAAGGCCGCTGGGAGTAAAATTTTCCGCCGGCGAATCGGTTTCCCTGTCGAATTGCCCGGTTCGGGTCTCGATGCCTGCCAGCAGGATGAGACCGTGACTATCCCTGACCACTCTATTCATTAGCTGGTCTAATTGAGGCAGGTGAATGAAATCTCTCAATTTTAACATCTTGGTTCCTGAAAGCGGTTCGGGGAATTCGTTGGAGAAATGAAGGTAAGCCAGATCACCCGAAGCTGTGTCGCTGAATCATTTTACCTGAAATAAAGGGTAGTTGCCCGAATCATTGCCTATAATTGTTTGTGAAGGACTGTTGTGGGCAACACCAACCAACCCGTTCGGAATATGTCCGTTTGGTAAGGGCCGGGCAACTGCCTGCGCGAAACGACACAAAAATTAAATAAGGAGCGATGGAGATGAACCTGGAACTCAAAGATAAAGTTGCGGCGATCAGCGGAGGAAGTGTGGGAATAGGGCTGGCAGTGGCAGAGGCGCTGGCGCGGGAAGGGGTGCACCTGGCGTTGTGTGCTCGCGATGAACAGCGGGTTCGTTTGCGGGCAGCGGAAATCAGCGCGAAATATGGCGTGCAGGCTGTGGGTATCTGTGCAGATGTAACGCAGGTGCAGGATACTGACCGGGTCGTCACAGAAATTGAAAATGTGTTTGGGGGTGTGGATATCCTGATCAACAACGCCGGCACTGGCAGCAATGAGACAATCATGGACGCAGCGGACGAAAAGTGGCAATATTACTGGGATCTGCACGTGATGGCAGCGGTGCGGCTGGCTCGCGGGCTGGTGCCAGCGATGCGCCGGCGGGGGGGTGGCGTAATTATTAACAACGCTTCGATCTGCGCCAAGCAACCGCTGTATTACGAGCCAATCTACAACACGACCAAAGCGGCCCTGGTGATGCTTTCGAAATGCATGGCACACGAGTTCATCGGTGACAATATCCGCGTAAATGTGGTCAATCCTGGCCTGATATTGACACCCGATTGGATCAAGACAGCAAAGCAGCTAACGGAGGGGACCGATCAAACGTGGGAGCAATACCTGGACGAGATTGCTAAAGACAACACGCCCATCGGACGTTTCGCTACGCCAGAAGAATTGGCGGATTTTTTTGTCTTTTTATGCTCACCACGCGCCAGCTACTGTGTCGGTTCAGAGTATTTTGTTGACGGTGGTTGGCTGCGAGTCGTGGCCTGAGTGTTGGCTGGCGGGTGTGTTCAAATCGATCCAATGATTGGGGTGAGATGATGCAAAAAGCCATTTATCTTCCGACCTTTTTGCCTTTCGGGAGCCCGCAACGTATCGCTGACCTGGCGCGGGATGCAGAGCAGGCCGGTTGGGATGGAGTTTTCATCTGGGATGATGTTGCCGGAACGGATAAAGACTTGGCCGATCCATGGATCGCGTTGGCTGCATCTGCAATGGTGACAACGCGGGTCAGGCTGGGCGCATTGATCACGCCGCTGGCCCGGCGAAGGCCCTGGAAGTTTGCCCGCGAAACGGTCAGCCTGGACCATTTGAGTGGTGGGCGGCTGGTGGTGGGTGTGGGAGCAGGTGGGGGACAGGAACAGTTTGGTGACCTGGGTGATGAAGCCAGCCAACGCGTACGGGGTGAGATGCTGGATGAGGCACTTGAAATCGTCGATGGATTGTGGCGTGGCGAATCGTTTCAGTATACGGGGCAATATTACCGGTTAAAGGCTACGACTTTCCGCCCTGGACCCATCCAGCAGCCGCGCATCCCAATTTGGGTGGGAGGAGTATGGCCGCACAGGCGGCCGATGGAACGCATGGCGCGATGGGATGGCATGTTCCCTTTGTTTTGGGGGATCAACGACCTGGAGTACCAGCTGGCATGCCTGCGCCAGATGCTTGCGACCGTACTTTCCAAACGCCAGGAAACCTTGCCAGATACCGGCCGGCGACCATTTGATGTAGTTGTTACGGGAGAAACACCGGTCGACCGGCCCGGGTGGACGGAAGAACACCTTGACCAATTTGCCAGATGCGGGGCAACCTGGTGGCTTGAGTCGCTGGCGCCTGAGCGGAGCGGAGGCCCAGCCTGGCCATTTGATCGACTTCGCGAACGTGTCCTGGCTGGCCCGTTGGGAAGCAGATAAGCCATCCTCATCCGACCTTAAAATTTACCACAGGTAGTTGTCTGGACAGCCTGTTTGTACTATACTCATCAGGATATCTATCCTGTTTATATTGGTATACCTCAAATGACGAATGCTACTTTAGCGCTTGAAGACGGTACAGTTGTAACTGGCGATGCGTTTGGCGCGCCGACTGACACAGTTTTTGAGCTGGTATTCAACACCAGCATGACCGGGTACCAGGAGATTATCAGCGATCCATCTTACCGCGGGCAGGGAGTCCTCTTTACCACCTCGCATGTGGGTAATGTAGGGGTAAACCTGGAAGATAATGAGTCGTCCACTCCGCAGGTTTCAGCGGTAGTGGTACGTGAGATCAGCCCATCGGTTTCGAGTTGGCGCGCTACGGCTAGCCTGCCCAATTGGCTGGCTGTGCATGGCGTGCCTGGGATCAGTGGGGTGGATACTCGTTATTTGACTCGGAAGCTGCGAGATGGAGGAACGCTAAAAGCAGCGCTCTCTACTCGTGGAATGCCAGTTGACACGTTGATCCGGATGGCGCGGGCCTGGCCTGGCCTGGATGGGCGAGATATGGTCGGAGAGGTAACCTGTGCTGAGGCCTATCATTGGACTGGAGACGCAGGCACGAAGTGGATTGAAGGAGATCCCTGTGAGCGGGATTTCCACGTGGTGCTTTTTGACTATGGCTCAAAGCGCAATATCGCCCGCCACCTGGTTGGCCTGGGCATGCATGTAACAGTTGTTCCGGCTTATACCTCATGTGCAGAAGTGATTGCACTGCATCCAGACGGTATCCTGCTTTCTAATGGGCCTGGTGACCCTGCTGGCCTTTCACCGATTGTCGAAGTGGTTGGAGAACTGATTGAAACTCGGATACCAATATTTGGTATTTGCCTGGGGCACCAGTTGATCGGTCGCGCTATTGGCGGGCAAACATTGCGTCTGAAGTTCGGCCATCATTCAGGCAACCACCCGGTCAAAGATTTGCGGACCGGGAAAATTCAGGTCACTTCGCAAAACCACAATTATGCGGTGGCGATTGAAAGTCTTGACCCGGCGAGGGTCGAGGTGACACACCTGAGCCTGAACGATCGAACTTTGGAGGGGATGCGGCTGAAAGATGGCCCGGTTATCAGCGTCCAGTATCACCCGGAGGCGGCGCCTGGTCCTCACGATGCGCACGGGTTGTTTGGCGATTTTTATCAATTGATGATGGCCAATAGCAGGTAAGCACATATGCCAAAACGGACGGATATCCACTCTATCCTGATCCCTGGGTCAGGACCGATCGTGATCGGACAGGCGGCTGAGTTTGATTATTCGGGAACCCAGGCAGTTAAAGCACTGTGCGCACAGGGTTACCGCATCATCTTAATTAATTCCAACCCGGCAACGGTGATGACCGATCCAGAACTGGCTGACGCGACATACATCGAGCCGCTGCTGCCTGAGACCCTCGAGGCTATCATTGCCCAGGAACATCCTGATGCGATGCTGCCCACCGTAGGCGGGCAGACCGGACTGAACCTGGCCCTGGCGCTGACGGAGAACGGCGTCCTCCAATCTCACGGGGTGAAGCTGATTGGCGCAACCATCGATGCAATCCGGATTGCCGAGGATCGCAATCTGTTCCGTGAGACGATGTTGAAGGCCGGACTGCCAGTACCCCGTGGGGGCCCGGTCACCAACCTGGCAGAGGCTAAAATGCTGGCGGCCGAAGCGGGCTTTCCGCTGCTCGTGCGGGCTTCGTTCGCGCTGGGAGGCTCAGGGGCTTCTTGGGCATATGACGCTGCCGGACTACCCGAAGCTGTGTGGCGGGCAATTGATGAGTCCCCCATTGGGCAGGCCTGGATCGAAGAGTCGGTGCTGGGGTGGAAGGAATATGAACTGGAAGTGATGCGCGACTCGGCCGGCAATTTTGTGGTGGTATGCTCCATCGAAAACTTCGACCCGATGGGCGTACATACCGGTGACAGCATAACTGTCGCGCCGGCCCAGACATTGACCGACCGTGAGTATCAGGTGCTGCGCGACCTGGCTAAACGCGTGATGGACGCGGTGGGGGTGGAGACGGGCGGCGCGAACGTTCAATTTGCGGTCGATCCTCGCAGCGGGCGGACGCTGGTAATTGAGATGAACCCACGCGTCTCGCGCTCATCGGCGCTGGCTTCTAAAGCGACCGGGTTTCCGATTGCGAAGATTGCTGCGCTGGTGGCGGCAGGATACACCCTGGATGAGATTGCCAATGACATTACCGGGCAGACGGTAGCAGCTTTTGAGCCGGCACTCGATTACGTGGTGGTCAAGATACCTCGCTGGTCATTTGAAAAGTTCCCCGGCGTGGATACGCTGCTTGGACCGCAGATGAAATCAGTGGGTGAAGTGATGGCTCTGGGCAGCACTTTCAAGGCGGCTTTGATGAAGGCGCTTCAGTCGCTCGAGATTGGGGTCGATGCACCGGATGGTTCCGGGCCAGATAGGTTGGAATGGATGGACGCACCCGGGCGGCTGGAAGAAACACTCCGACCGACTGCCGGGCGGCTTTTTGCGGTGTACCGGGCCCTGCGCAGTGGTATAACGCCCGATGCGATTGCAGACCATAGCGGGCTTGACCCCTGGTTCCTGACTCAAATAGGCGATCTGGCTCAAATGGAGAAGGATCTGCGCCAGCACACTGCCCGGTCCCTGAACGCTGTTTTGCTTCGGAAGGCAAAACGGGCCGGTTTCAGCGACGCGCATCTGGCGCGGCTGCTTTCGCGCCCGGGTGAGGAAATGTCTTTGTGGGATGTGCGCCAGATGCGAAAGCGTATGTTTATCCTACCAACTTTTCAGCGCGTGGATACCTGCGCGGCGGAGTTCGAAGCGAAGACACCTTATCTCTACAGCGCTTATGAGACTGAGGACGAATCGCAACCGGTGCGGCGTTCAAAGATCTTGATCCTGGGCGGCGGTCCAAACCGGATTGGACAGGGGATTGAATTTGACTACTGCTGCTGCCAGGCGGCTTTTGCCCTGGCTGAACGCGGGTACGAGATCATCATGCTCAACTGCAACCCTGAAACCGTCTCGACAGATTATGACACTTCGGACCGGCTGTATTTTGAGCCGATGACACTCGAGCATGTTTTGAATGTGGTCGAGCGGGAACAACCGCAAGGCGTCATTTTACAGCTGGGCGGTCAGACCCCGCTCAACATCGCGGAAGGGCTTGAGCGCGCCGGCGTACCGATTATGGGCACCTCTCCGGCTTCGATTGCTTTGGCCGAAGATCGCCAGCAGTTCGCTGACTTACTGGAGCGGCTGGATATCGCCCATCCCGAGTACGGAATCGCCTGGTCATTAGAGGAGGCCCGGGAGGTAGCCAGCCAGATCGGTTATCCCGTTCTTGTCCGGCCTTCCTTCGTTTTGGGCGGGCGTGCAATGGCGGTTGTGGGTGACGAATCGCAGCTGGCCGGGTTTGTC
>CAZBDC010000011.1:28775-42310 GCA_964490575.1 uncultured Anaerolineaceae bacterium
CGCTGGAAGCAGCCCCCGGGCAGCCACTGCTGGTTGATCGCTTTATGGAAGATGCTTATGAAGTTGACGTCGACGCGCTGGCGGACCGCGGGCGGGTGGTGATTGGCGCGATCATGCAGCATATCGAAGAAGCCGGGGTGCACTCGGGTGATTCGGCTTGTATTCTGCCGCCCTATAAGGTTAGCCAGTATCATTTGAATATCATTCGTGAGTACACCGAACGGTTGGGCCTGGCGCTGTCGGTTAAGGGCATCCTCAATGTGCAGTTTGCCATCAAGGAAGATGTCGTTTACGTGCTTGAAGTCAATCCACGGGCTTCGCGAACTGTGCCGTATGCGAGTAAGGCAACCGGGCGTCCGATGGCAAAACTGGCCGCGTTGGTGATGGCCGGTCAGTCATTAGCCGACCTGGAAATGGTTGAGGAACCTGAAGTGGACGGATTCTTCGTCAAAGAAGCCGTGCTGCCTTTCAAGAAGCTGCCCTCAGATGTGACTGTGCTGGGTCCTGAGATGCGCAGTACCGGCGAGGTGATGGGGCATGCGGCCCGGTTTGGGCATGCTTTTGCCAAATCACAGCTTGCTGCAGGGACGAACCTGCCTCTGGAAGGTGCTGTTTTAATCAGTGTTAACGACTTCGATAAAGGCGCGGCATTGAAGATTGCCCGTGATTTGCACCGGATAGGGTTTCTCCTTTACGCCACGCACGGCACAGCAGAATACTTCCGGCGGGTGGGGCTTCCCGTCGAGGCGGTCAATAAGATCAGCCAGGGATCGCCGCATGTGATCGACCTGATCTCCAATCACCAGGTGAACTTGATTCTTAATACCCCTCTGGGATCGATCGCTCATTCGGACGGGGCTGAGATTCGTGCAGCAGCCACGCGGATGGGTGTGCCACTTCTGACAACCCTTTCGGCAGCTGCGGCAGCAGTGACTGCTATCCAGGCGCTGCGCAAGAGAGAACTTAGCTATCGCAGCCTGCAGGATCATTATGCCAGGCAGAAAAATCGAGAGCGATAAACTAGCCGGCTTTTGCTGGTGCTTCCACCTATCCTGATGTACACTTGGTTTCAACCCATTGTTGGTGTGGGAATTTAATCTTAGCCAGGTGTCTAGTGATTGATAAAATCGGAATTTCTGTGCTTAGTTTTGCTCATGGGCATGCCGGCGTTTACTGCCAGGTGATGCGTGACTTTCCAGATGTTAACCTTGTTTCAGCCTGGGACGACAATCTGGAGCGCGGACAGCGTGCTGCTGCGAACTACGGTATGAAGTTTTGCCAGGATATCAATGATGTTTTGACCGACCCGGATGTTCAGGCTGTGATTGTCACCTGTGAAACGAACCGGCACGCTGAAATGATCGAACGGGCTGCAGTTGCCGGTAAACACATCTTGTGTCAAAAACCGCTGGCTACCACGCTGGCCGACTGCGATCAGATTATTCGGGCGGTGCATCAGCACGGGGTGAAGTTCAGCATGGGCTACCAGATGCGCCATGATCCGGTAAACCAAAAAATTAAAGAATTGCTGGAGGCGGGTGTAGTTGGCAAAGTGGCTATCGTGCGCCGGCGTCACTCGATCCCGGTTCTGCTGGACCCCGGGTTTGTCAATGGTCCTTCGCGGTGGCATGTGGACCCGGTTGCTAACGTGGGCATGTTCTTCGATGATGCTTCGCACGCGGCTGACTGGTTCTACTGGCTGCTTGGCCGCCCGACCAGCGTGATGGCGGAGATCGACAATGTGGTGACCGATGTGGCTCCGGATGATAATGGAATCGCAGTCTTTCGATTTGCGAAGGGCGAGATCGGTGTTCTGCTAAATTCTTCCACAACTGTCGCGGCTGTCAGTACAACCGAAATCTATGGTACAGAAGGGACGATTGTGCAAGATTACGGTGACTTGCCTTCAACAAATTCTCCCCGGCCCGCAAATGCCGTGGCCTTGCGGATGATCCGCAAGGGCGATAAGGAGTGGACGGAATTCGATTTTCCAATCCCCACCGGCCATGGTGAGCGTTTGAAAGCCGTTCCGCGTCCATTTGTCGATTACGTGCGCGGCCTGACAGAACAGACGATCAGCGCAGAAGAAGGACGCGTGTGCATCGAGATGTTGCTCGCATCATATCAATCAGCCAGGGAGGGCCGGCGGGTGTTTCTTCAGGCAGAATCATAATGCATCGCGCGCCTTCCATTGCAAAAAACTTGCTTGACCAAAATTATTTCAAGATTTTCGACCGCCTGGACTTTTTGCTGGCGATGGTGCTTGGGTTGGTGAGTTTTGGCCTGTATGTCCGCACTTTGCAGCCGGGCCTTCTGCCAAATGATAGCGCTGAGTTCCAGGTATTGGCATATACACTTGACCATGCCCATACAACCGGGTATCACGTCTACCTCGTGCTGGCAAAATTATTCACATTCCTGCCGGTGGGCGAGATTGCCTACCGAGTCAATTTATTCTCGGCTTTTATGGGGGGATTAACTATAGCGCTGGTTTACCTGAGTGGAAGGGTATTATCCGGCAGCCGTTGGGGTGCGGCGCTTGGAGCGGCGGCGCTGTCCTTTTCGGCCACTTTTTGGTCTCAAGCTATCATTGCCGAGGTTTACACGCCCGGTAGTGCCTTCACCGCGGCGATTTTGGTGTTGATGCTGGTGTGGCAGAAAACGTGTCAGCCAACCTGCCTGTTTTGGGCCGGACTCCTGGGCGGTTTGGGGATAGGAGTACACGGCTCGGTCATTTTGCTGGCCCCGGCAGCGGTTCTGCTGCTGTTGCTCTACCCGCGCGAACTGGGTCGAAGCTGGAAACCGGCTCTGTTGGGCGCATTTCTCGGGCTGGGCTTGCTGGTGGCGGCGTTTGCCCTGGTCGATTTCCGCCCAGGCAACGCCAGCATGATGAATACCTACGTGTCATCTATATCTCGTTGGGACCTAACCCCAGACCAGCTTGACTCATTCTGGGAACGGTTCGCTTTCTTGATCTTTGCCCAGCAGTGGCGTTCGGCGATGTTTGTAGATCCCGCTGGCGTTATCCCGGCTAATTTTGGATCATTTACAGAGTTCTTTCGGATCGATTTTAGCCGGATTGCACACCTGTTCATTGCGCTTGGCTTTGTCTCTCTCCTGACCCGTTCCTGGCGATTGGGTTTGTTCTTTCTGGTCGCGATCAGTGCTCATACTGTTTACACCCTTAATTACCGGATTGGCGACATTTATGTTTTCTTTATTTCTTTTTATGTTTACCTCATGGCGCTGGCAGCAGAAGGCACAGCGCTGCTGCTGCGTGGGCTGAAGTTTTTGCCTTATGGATGGGAGAAAATCCTCCATCCGCTCCTCGGGCTTGGGTTGGTTGTTTTGGCATTAGCGCCGCTGATTTCTTCCAGGGCAGAGATGGTTCAAGAAGGACAGGCGCGTTGGGATTTTATGGGCCTACCATCTGAAATTGAATTGGATGACTGGCATCAAATTATTACCTTCAACGTGGCTGACCTGCCTCAAGACGCTATTGTTTTAATGGGTTGGAGCGATCTTTATGGGTATACCTATGTTGCTCAGATTGAGCAGGGGCGGCCTGACCTGCTTTTCATCGAAGCCTATCCTTATGCGAGTAAACCGGAAATGGCAGAATCGCTGTTCGATTTTCTTAGGGATCGGTTGAGGGAAGGACGACCGGTGCTGGCCATGGAGCGGATCGACGAACTGCAGCGTGGCGGGCTTAGTCTGAATGAACGACCCGTTGGGGTGACGCGAATGTATGAAATCAATATCCCGTAAGATAGATGCAAGATGTTTGGCCTTGGATTACAATACGGGAAATCATTTTGCAAAATATATTCGGAAAATCGTTATATCAGAAAACTGAGAAGAAGATAAAGTGATGACCGAACCGCTCAAATTTGCCATTGTTGGCTGCGGGGTTATTTCGCCCACGCATGCCCGCTCAATTCAAGAGCTACCTGATGCCTGCCTGACCGCAGTTTGTGACATTGTTCCGGAAAAAGCGCAGGCCCTGGCAGGCGTATACCCGGCCGAGGTTTATACTGATGTCGAGGAAATGCTACGCCATGCGGATGTCGATGTTGTGGATGTGACCACGCCAAGCGGAACTCACGCCGATATTGGGATTGCTGCGGCTCGCGCGGGAAAGCACGTCCTGGTTGAAAAACCGATGGATATCACGCTTGAGCGTGCCGATGCTTTGATCACGGCTTGCCGCGAGATGGGCGTAAAGCTGGGGGTCATCTCTCAGCACCGTTTTGATCCGGCGGTGATGGCTTTGAAAGCCGCGATAGAAGAAGGCCGGCTCGGCCGGCTTAATTTTGGCGGTTCGCACACCAAGTGGTTTCGTAGCCAGGAATATTATGACAGCGGGGACTGGCGCGGCACCTGGGCGCTGGATGGGGGTGGCGCGCTGATCAACCAGTCGATCCATTATGTAGATCTGCTCCAATATATGCTTGGGCCAGTCGAAGAGCTTTCAGCCTACACGGCTACGCTAGCCCATACGCGGATCGAGGTCGAGGATTTGGCGGTGGCAGCAGTGAAATTTCGCTCCGGAGCCCTGGGCCTGCTCGAAGGAAGCACCAGCGCATATCCTGGCTACTGCGCGCGTCTGGATGTTTATGGCAGTGAGGGGTCCGTTATTATCGAAAACGACCAGATCGCTGCCTGGAATATGCGCAGTGGTGAAAGCTGTCCGGTGAAGGCTGAAACGGTTGGGGGGTTTATTGGTGGATCTTCTAGCAAGGATATCTGGCATTATGCCCATCGCAGCCAGATTGCTGAGATGATTGCTGCGATTCGTGAGGATCGTAAGCCGCTTGTGGATGGAGAAGAAGGGCGCAAGCCGCTTGAAATTGTTCTGGCAGTTTACGAATCGGCTCGCACCGGCAGGCCGGTACGGCTAAGTGGAATATCGCAATTCGCCTGATCCATTCATAATCATTGCGCCGAATTTGGGTTCGGGTTGTCTCTGGTGATCCCCACGGATAATGTTTCCTTTTTTGATACTTGTATCGTTTTGTGTGGGCGACGCAGTCGCCCACACAAAACAAACGAAGTTCGAAAAACTATTGGAGAAAGACATGGATGTATTTGAAGCTGTCAAAAATCGGCAATCAGTATCAAAGGTCAAGCCAGATCCTGTTCCTCGCGAATTGATTGAAAAGGTTTTGTCTGCGGCCGCTCAAGCGCCGAACCATTTCCGCGTACGGCCCTGGCGTTTTGTCGTCCTCAGCGGTGCTGCCCGCGAACAGTTGGGCGATGTCATGGCCCGGTCATTGCTCGTCCGTCAGCCAGAAAGCCCGGATTCGGCGCTCGAGGCAGAACGGGCGCGCCCGTTGCGCGCTCCGGTGATTATTGCAGTGGGAGTAGACCGGCCATCTGAACCAAAGATATCCGAAGTCGAGAATATCTGCGCTGCGGCAGCTGCGGTGCAGAATATGCTCCTCACGGCGCACGCGCTTGGGCTTGGAGCAATGTGGCGAACTGGCCCGGCAGCCGTGGATTCGGCGGTGAAAAAGTTCCTGGGCTTTGACGTCGACCAGCATTTGATCGCGTTTGTCTATATTGGCTATCCGGAGACCGAGGGCAGCGTGGTGGTCCGTCCCTCGTTCGAGGACCGTACGGTCTGGATGGGGTGAGGCCCGGCGGGGAGAATTAAGTTTTGATCAGCGTATGCAGGGCGCGCGCGGCAGCCTGGGTGTCGTGGGCGGAGACGATCAGATTAATGGATACGTCTGAGGCGCCAAACGAGATTCCAAGCACGTTGATGTTGGCTTCCCCAAGGATGCCAAAAATCTGACCGGCTATGCCGGGGGTCGTGCGCAGGCCCGGGCATATCACGGTGATGATGTCGACTTCCTCACTGGCAAAGACCCGGTCGATATCGCCACGGTGCATTTCGTGACTCAGATGGTCGCGGAGTGTATCCATGATGACCGGGACCCGTTCTTTCGGGGCTGGGAAGCAGATGGCCTGTTCAGAAGTCGATTCTATGATTAGAGGCACGCTCACGCCAGTCGTCGCCACTGAGCTGAAGATTCGCCCGGCGACTCCAGGTACGCCCAGCATACCGCGCCCGGAGAGCGTAACGAGTTGGAGCCCGCGGATGGAAGCGATCGCGCGTATAACGCCAATCTGTTCGGTATGTGAACTGGCAACCAGATGAGTGACCGGGCCAGTTGGGTTAAAGGTATTGCAGACTCGAAGATCGATCCCGGCCTCAATGACAGGATGAATGCTTTTGGGGTGGAGCACCTTGGCGCCGAAGTGGGCCATTTCCGCCACTTCCCGGAAAGACAGGAGTGGGATAGTACGCGCGTCTGGAACCAGGCGGGGATCGGCTGTCATCACTCCGTCTACGTCCGTCCAAATCCATACCTGTTCAGCCTGCAGCGCGACTGCCAGAATTGAAGCCGAATAATCACTACCGCCGCGGCCCAGGGTAGTGATAGCTCCTGAGGCTGATGCGCCAATAAAACCCGTCACGACCGGGACTCGTCCGGCTGCCAGCATGGGCAGAATGGCCTGGCGCGACCGGCGAGTAGTCGCTTCCATATCAGGCAGTGCATTTTGAAATCGATCGTCAGTCACGATCAGGTGGCTAGACTCGACATAATCTGCTGGCTCACCGGCTGACTCTACCGCACCAGCGAGAATGCGAACGCTCATTCGTTCGCCCAGCGCCGCGACGGCATCGAGTGCGCGCGGAGAAGCTTCTCCCAGCACGTTGATGGCCTGGCACAGGTTTGAAAAGTCGGCAATCAGGTGCTCAACTTCCCAAGCCACCTGGTGTTTTCGGGCTGCACTGGTGATGAGCTGGTCGATTAACTCCTTATGGCGGTGGCTTAGTTGATTGACAGCGTGATGATAGAGGCTCATATCGCCGCGAGCAGCCTGTGTCGCGCTGTCGATCAGCAGGTTTGTTACTCCTGACAATGCGGAAGTTACTACAACCAGACCTGGCCAGCTTCTATGCGAATCGCAAATGATCTGGACAGCTTGCTTCATGGCTTCCACAGTGCCGATCGAAGTGCCGCCAAATTTCATCACGAGGGTTTTTGCTGGCTCCCGCATTGTCTGCCTGCTTCCAATCTTTTTTTCAAGGACGTAGCGATTATAGTGGGTTCATAATGCGACGTCAACAAATGATTTGGATTGTTCAGGACGGAGAGGGCGATAAGTCCAGCTCCATTATTTATTCGGTCAGTTAATCAGAAGCGTTATGATCCTGCTCCTGGTCCACCTCAGTTGGGTTGCTCTCAACCGCTTCGTCTTCGCTGTAAGCAGCGCGCAGTGCAGCATAGGTGAACCGGCTGTATACCGGGCGTAGAATGTTCAACAGGGAAAGCCCTGGTAAGAAGGCGGGCTCACCCAGGCGTGTAAGCAAGGGCATGTCGATGCGGGGAGGATTAATGGTCAGCGGGAACGTGTCAAGAGAATCCACTGGCTCCCAGAAGTGCTCGAGCATGTCATCGATGTCAGGCTGTACTTCTTCCTCAGGTGATGAGTCTTCATCCACAGTCTCGGTTACATCCGGTAGGCCGCCCCGCCGCAGGTTCAGGTCGGATAGGATTTGCTCTTGTGAACGCCCGCGCATTCTGAACAGAAGGAATGGATCATCATCGAAGCGGTCTGCGAGAATGTAATGGGTGGCAGCGACATGTTTACATGGGTTTGCCCAATCCGGGCAGGAGCACGATGTAAATAAATCTCCGGCCAGTTTAGGGAAAAGGCTGACGCCTGCCTTCTCGAAGGCCTCTTCGATATTAATCGGCATCTCACCGGCCAGCAGCTGCGCTGAGAATAAGGCCTGTTCAGCCAGCGCATCGATGACAAGCTCCCATTGATCGTCGGTCAGGGGAGTAAGTTGGATAATTACTTTGTACGGAGCAGGCCGTGAACCCTGTACACGGGCTTCGACGCCGTATGGATTTTCCTGCACCGAAAGCACCTGACCGCTGCGCGCATAGCTGCGACCGCGCTGCAGCCTGGCCGGGTCGACCAATTGTTCCATGGATTCGATCCAACGCCCGGCCCACCAGTTCTGGCTGAAGGCCCCGCGTTGACTGCGGGCTTTAATCCCGCGATCGGTTCGAATGGGTGTGGAAGGCGCTGTCCGGGCGGGGAAACGGCCCAGCAGGCTGACATAAGTACTTTGACCGCCAGTATATTCGCGTTCGCCGCTCTCGTTTTCGCGGTCGGGGCTAAAAACTCGCCCGCCGGTGCGGCGGCTCAGGCTGGTGCGGCGACTCGAACCGCGTCGGCTGTTAATGCCATGAGCCGGCTGGCTTTTTGTCTCCGTGTCACTGCTCGATTGCCTGGGTTTCTGGCTGGTGCGAGCATTGCCGGAGGTTTTGCCGCTGGAGAAAGATCGACCGCTGCCAGTTTTGGTTTTTTTTCGATCTTGAACAGGTTCGGGGGGGATAAAAAACGCTTCGACCTGGCCGTCCTCAGGTCTTGTACCGCGGGGGCTGCGACGCTTGCTGCCAGGCCCGGCAGATTGGATATCCTTTGGCGGTCGTGAGGCTTCTGAATCGGGTTGAGGTTTGCGCTGCTGTCCATCCGGTTGTTCGCTCGAGGGGGCTCCCTTTTTCGGCGAAGTGCTGTCTAAAACTGGCTGCTCTGGACGGCGGGCCGGTCGGCGTCGTCTTCGCCGGCTGCCTGGCCTGGGCTGACGTGAAACGCTTTCGGCAGATGGGGTGCCAGTCCCCTGGACCGCTGTTTCGGGGGTTGCTGTTTCAGACGGACGCCTTTGGGACCGCGGACGCCTGGATTTCCTCGCCTGATTGTCGCCGGGGGATGGCTGCTCGTTCGTTATGGCTGGCTCAGCCGAAGGCTGGCTGCGGCCGCGGTTGCTGCGCCGTCGGTTATCGTTTGCCCGGCGAGGCCGAGCACTCGTTTGCTTGCGTTGCGAATCCCCGGATTTCTCTTCCTGGTCGGGTTTTTGCTGGTTGTCCATTTACCTTCTCCTTAACATAACCAGCTCACGCAGATCACTGGTGCTCAATTCTGTCAGCCAGCCCTCGCCGCTGCCAATAATACTCTGGGCAAGACCTTTTTTGCTCTCGATCATGTCATCGATCATTTCTTCCAGCGTTCCGACCGTGATAAATTTATGGACCTGCACGTTGCGATGCTGGCCAATGCGGAAAGCTCGATCGGTGGCCTGGTTTTCGACAGCCGGATTCCACCAGCGATCAAAATGAAACACATGGTTTGCGCGGGTTAAGTTAATCCCGGTTCCACCAGCCTTCAGTGAAAGGACGAAGATAGGCGGGCCGTTAACTTCTTCCTGGAATCGCTGGATCATGGACTCGCGCGCCTTTGGGCTCGTGCCCCCATGCAAAAATAGTACTGGCGCGCCCAGTGCTTTAGGTAGTTCTTCAGCCAGCATTTTACCCATTTCGGCAAACTGGCTGAAGATCAGGGCCCGGTCGCCTTCGGCGAGTATTTCATCGAGCAATTCTACTAACCGGTCAAGTTTTCCGCTGCGGGCAATCTGATCAGTGGATGGGGTCAGGCCGCTCTGTCCAACTTGATGCAGGAACTGGGCAGGGTGGTTGCAAACCTGTTTTAGCTGCATTAACATGCTTAAGACGTTGCCGCGCCGGTTGATGCCAGTGCTGTCTTCAACTTTTGACATCGCCTCTTCGACAACTGCCTGGTAAAGCGTGGCCTGTTCTTCCGATAAATTACAATAAACTTTACTTTCAACCTTTTCTGGTAAATCCTGGATAACCGTCGGGTCGGTTTTGACGCGGCGTAAGATAAATGGATTGACCATTTCCCTGAGGCGCATGGTGGCTTCCTGATCGTTATACCTTTCAATTGGTAAACCGAACTTATCGCGGAAAGCTTCCTGCGTACCGAGATAACCAGGGTTTAGAAAATGCATGATTGACCAGAGCTCAGAAAGGCGATTTTCGACCGGGGTGCCGGTCAGCGCCAGGCGAAACCCGGAAGATAGATTGCGGGCAACCTGGGTCTGGCGGGCAGCGGGATTTTTGATGTTCTGGGCTTCATCGAGGATCACAGCGTGCCAGTGAACCTGTTGCAGTAGCTCGGCGTCTAGCCGGATCAGCGGGTAACTGGTTAGCACGATATCGACCTCAGACAGCATCTGCCGAAATGCTTCACCTCGCTTACGCGAAGGTCCCTGGTGTACATAAGTGGTCAAGCCAGGGGCAAAGCGTTGGGTTTCCCGTTCCCAGTTTGTTACCACTGAGGTCGGGCAGACCAGAAGGACCGGTGCCTTGAATTTGCCGAGGGTTTCTTTTTCGCTAACGAGCAGAGCAAGGGCCTGAATGGTTTTTCCCAGGCCCATGTCATCGGCCAGGCAGGCTCCCAGGCCCCACCTGCGGCAGAAAGATAACCAGGAGTAGCCAAACCGCTGGTAGGGGCGCAACTCACCGGTCAACTTCTCGGGTTGAGGCAACTGTTTTAATTTCCCGGGTTGGCTGAAACGATCCAGCCAATCCTTAAACCAGTCTTCCTCGATCACATCGTCAACGGGTAAATTGCCTTGGGCTTCTCCAGCGCGCATGCGCATCTGCATCGCTTCTAGCAGACTGATCTGGCCGCGCAGTTTTTGCTTTTCCCAAAATCGAATCGCTGCTTCGACTTGTTCGGGATCAAGCTGCACCCACTGGCCGCGGATTTGCACGAGGGGTGCTTTTAGGGCCGCCAGGGCGTGGAATTCTTGTTCGGTTAAACTGGTGTCACCCAGGGAGAGCTCCCATTGATACTCAATCAGCTTCTGCAGTGACATTTTCCCCTGCGGCACGATCCCTGGGTTGGTGCCTGGCGCCGGGCGGAGATGCAGCCTGACACCCAGGCGTGCGCTGCGTTGGTTCCACCAGGGTGGGGCTAACAGCCCAAAGCCCGAATCTTCCAGGACTGGGGCTGTTTCGCGAAGGAATTTGTAGGCCTGGCGAGTGTCGAGCGCAACGTGAGTGGGGGTCTTGTCGGTAAGGCTTTCTGCGATCGGTGAAAAAAGTCGCCCGGCATACCCCAATCCGGCCAATAGCTTCTCTTGCGGTCTCTCAAAACGGCGCCCTAAATGATTCAACGCACCGTTGCTGGTACGCCAGACCATATCTGCCGGAACCATCAGGCTGGGGTCATCGCGCGCCTGGAGGAGATAGTGGAGCTTCCAGTTCTCCTGCGGCGGGCCGCTGTATTCGGATTGGTTGGTTCCATCGCCAGGAGCTTCTAGCCGGAATGCGATGCGGAAAGCAGCATCGCCGGCGAGATGGAGGTTGCGGATCCAGGCCTTGAAACCCGATTCCAGCGATTGAACCTGGGCCTGGGTTGCTTTGACGCGCGGATCCGCCTGGAAAAGGGTGCTCAGCCAGCGCAGCCCGGGTTGATCTTCAAGATTCTGGGGCCGGCGGAACTCACTCCAGCCCCACTGGCGTGCTAACGCATCGCACAACCCATTCAGAAAACTGGCAAGTAAAACCTGAGGAGATGGGGGCGACCAATGGTGGACGGGGTTATTGGGAGGAACCTCTGCCCGGCAAACCGGCGGCATATTTCTCTCCAGGAAGGCGATGCGTTGGGCGTCCCGCGGACTGTCAAGGACTGGCTGCCAGCGGGCAAGGGCGCTGCCCGAATTGCCATTGATAACCACGGGAACAACTTTCTGCGCCGCCATCGCTTCCACGGCTACCGATGCCGCAATACGCCAGTAACGGGCATCTTCAGCCAGCGTGACCTGGTTGTCATACCTTTCGAGGCGGGGCAGGTCGAGCAAGATGGGTAAGGCGTCCTGAGGCATCAGCCATAAGCCTGAGATTGTCCAGGGGGCCAGGGAAGGATGCGTTTCGCTGTCTAACGCCCAACTGTACGCCAGTTTGGGTGATGGATAGGGTCCGGTGCGAGTAGTGGGAAGGCGCAACGTGATCGATTCGCGCCCGGTTGACCGGCGTAGAATATCCCCCAATCGCTCGATAGAAGCCTGGAAGGGGTGCGGGCGGATGCGAGGGCGCTGTGGTAAGCGGCCGTGATGCCAGGCTGGCTGCGGCGCTGTGGAGTCTTCAGCCCAAAAAAGCACCCCACCCGGTTCTTCGGGTTTCTGGGGACTGACCCAGTGTGCGTGTAAGACAAACATGTAAGTTGTTCTATCCTACCTGAATATCATTTAATTAAAGCATCTGCCTGAACAAACAACCAGTCTACTACTGCGCCCCCAAAGCCAATCGCTCCCAAGGGAGGCGTGCCAGGTCCTGCGTTTTCTGGCCTGGAAGGCGAGCCATACGCGGGCAGTTTACCCGAGAAATTCTGCATGTTATTGCCTGTAAGCTGATCTGGCAGGTCACAGTGCATAAGGGCCCATTTGATTTTCACTCCAAATTCTTGTGGTCGCTGGAGGTTCGAAGCGGTGGCTCAGGCTGAACAATTTGAGCGGGCTACTGAATGAAGCCAGGCTCTCTTATAACCGCTCGAGATGGGCATGCAAGTTTCTCTTTTGCAGGTGCGGGTCACTTTCATTTTTCAAATCGAATTATATCTTGTTCTGGAAAAAATGGTAGCCCGAAAAGTAATTTTGTTACGGTCAATCTGCTTGATTGACCTGCTCCTTATATATAATTGTGATAATTGTTGTGCTGCACAAAGGAGCAATCTTTTTTTATTTATACGGGTGTCTTGAACTATTCAATGGAGTTCTCAGCGATTGCGTTTTAGGGCGCAAAGGAGATTATCGTGATAATTGATCGTAAGAAGCTTCTGATAATTTTGGGTGGGATGTGGCACGATTTTGATGGATTTACGGCAGCAATGTCGCCGGTTTTCAGAGAGGCTGGCTGGCAGGCCGAGTCTACTTACGATCTGGATCGACTGCTGACGCTGGCGGACGAAGGTATTGATGTGGTGCTGAGCTATACCAGCCTGTCCCTGCACCGGGAAGGATATGCGGATCGTGGGCCTGAAAGCCTGACATATGCACAGGTAATGGCGTTGAGAGACTGGGTGCGCCGGGGCGGCGGGCTGCTGGCTGCCCATGCGGCGACCGTGATCGGTAAGTCTGACCCGTCCCTGGGCGAGCTGATGGGAGGATTTTTTGTCGAACACCCGCCCCAATTTGCTTTCACGGTATACCCGATGAATGATGAGCATCCAATAACATGCGGCGTTGAGGCATTTGCTGTACACGATGAGTTTTATATTCAAAAGATCGTTAGCCCGGTGACTGTCCATATGGTGGCCCTGGACCGCGGGACAGCCCACCCAATGGTATGGAGCAAACAAGAAGGGCTTGGGCGGGTGGCGCATGTGGCGATGGGCCACTCCGCCCTGGTGTGGGATTTGGCACCTTATCGCAGGCTCATGCTCCAGGCATTGGAATGGGTGGCCGGCGCTGGAGGTGGAGGTAAATAGGTGGCGCGCCAGCTGACCGCCACTGAACAAATTGCGCGGGCGCGGAGGCTCATTCAAGATGCGCGTGATTATCCTGTCCCCGACACTGGGCGGTACGACCTGGAATATCTGGCCAAAGTGAAAGGTTACCTGCAACAGGCGCGCGACCTGGTCAAGTT
>CAZBDC010000011.1:42320-55475 GCA_964490575.1 uncultured Anaerolineaceae bacterium
CTGCCTAAATCCAGAAGGAGGCGTAACTCGGCAGGTGCCCGGGCGAGTATCTATGCATTCTCCTGTACTTTCCGCAGTGCGGTAATGAAATCATCTACGCCTTGCCGCCCGGCGCGGAAGACGCTTTCATCCAGCCAGATCGATTCGCGCTCACCGCCACGCTCGGCTTCCGGCAGGCTGACCTGGCTGTAGTCGAACCGCTCCGGAAAGGCGCTTGGGACAGGCAGTTTGGATAGCCTGGGCTGGAACAGGTCATAATGGTGCATGGGTGGGTAACCAGTCTCGCAGGGGATCCCTTCGGCCGAAAGCGCAGCGCAGATAACTTCGTGAGTGTTCTGGAATACTTGCGGGTCGATGGCGAAACCGTAGATGTAGATGGCGCGGGAGGTGTGGCGCGGGTCTCGCCGCAGCAGGCGCACGCCGGGGACTTCGCTAAGGGCTTCTTCTAAATAGTTGGCATTTTCATTGCGCTCTTTCATCTGCTCGGGAAAACGCTCCAATCCAATCACACCCAGGGCGGCCTGGAACTCTCCCAGGCGATAATTGGCGCCCATGGTGTAGAAGCGTTTACCATCGACCTCGTACGGTCTGCCGCAGTTGATGATACTGCTGGCGCGAGCGGCAAGCTCAGGCGTGCGGCAGAGCAGGACGCCGCCTTCACCGGTGGTCAGGATTTTAGACGACTGGAGGCTAAACGAGCCAAAGTGCCCGATAGTGCCGGCCCCGCGCCCGCGCCAGCGGGCGCCGTGCGCGTGGGCGCAGTCCTCGACCACGATCAGGTCGTGACGTTCAGCGATGTCCATGATCGCATCCATGTTTGCCATCTGGGCGCCGAGGTGCACAGGAATAATTGCCCGCGTGCGGGGTGTAATGGCAGCCTCAACTGCTTTTGGATCGAGGCAGTAGTTTTCAGGGTCTACGTCGGCGATGACCGGGATTGCACCAGCCGCCATAGGCGCGGCAGCCGTGGCCTGAAAAGTCAGGGCCGGAACGATAACTTCATCGCCCCAGCCGATGTCAGCCGCGCGCAAAGCCACCTCCATTGTCACTGTGCCGTTCACCATCAGGACTGGATAGCCTCCGCCCTGCATTTCGGCAAAGCGCTTGAGAAATTCGTTGGTGTGTGGGCCGGGATAAGGGAAACCGCCCCACTGCCCGGAGCGAACAACTGACGTTACAGCTTCAACTTCCCGTTCATTAAAAACGGGCCAGGACGGATACGGCTCTTTGCGGACGGGTTCACCGCCCAGAATGGCAAGTTTGGACATAAGATCTCCAGGGTTGATTATTCTTGATCGAGTGTGGAGGCGTGCTGTTCGAGGTCTATTTTGGACATCTCCTGGATGAGCGTGGTGAGGCTACTCAGGAGGGCCGATCCGGCGGTAGGGCCGACTGACATGGTCTCTTCATAGTGTTCGCCGGGTGTGAATGGATCTGGTGGATAATTGTACGCTTCATCGGGCAGGATATAACCCAGCTCGTCGTTCGCCAGGCCAATGATCGCAGTGATTTTTGCGCCTGCCAGGTGCATGCGGCGCTTAATCTCCAGGCCGAGAGCAGGCAGCAGTTCGCCAGGAACGAGGGCAAGCCAGGCTGGACCGATCCTTAGCAGGCTGGTCTCTGTCTGGATGCGATTATCCCTCGCCAGGACGCCGCTCAAGAGCCCGCCCTGAATAGCCTGCTCAAGTAGCAGACTCTGAAGTGGGATTTCGTACTCCCGCCGGAGGAAGGTGAAGCCAGGCTCGGTCTCAAACGGCTCTTTTTTTATCCTTTCCAGGCCTGCCTGCGCCAGGGCCTGCCCGATCCGGTTTGCTTCCTGGAAGGTATGCTCCTTGACATTTGGGGTCATCATCCCGCCCAACGCGCCGGCAAAGAACAGGCATGACCCATCCGTTTCCCGTTCAACAATTTCCCGCAGGGCGTGTGGATAGTCTGAGGTGATGTGCGGGTTTTCTATCCAGAGAGTTTCCGGGTGACAGGCAAAGCTGGCGAGTGTTACAGGCCGGCTGTTCGCTGCTAAACGCCGGAATTGTACCAGGCTAAGCTCGTCATCTACAATGTGGGGATCACGGGCATTTTTTGCTAACCCAGGGATGGAGACTGATGCGGCGCGGATCTCTGCCGGCTCGAGATTTCCCATAGCCTGCCGGGCGGTAGCCAGGATCGTCTCTTTCAATCGGTCCATAAAAATAGGATCAACTCCTGACGTAGTCAGGTCGGGTCCCCATAAACCAATCGTGTCCGGGCCGTGATGAGTGTGGGATGAAGCGATAACCAGTTCTATCTCAGGTAAAAAACTGGCCAGTTCCAGACAAATAGAACGCGCGAGACCGATCACGTCCAGTGAGACCAGGACCAGGCATTGCACGTTGCGGGGAGATTCGCCGTAGACCAGAGCCAGCGCCCGGGCAAAAAGGTCATCGTGTATGGATTGAGCGCGACGGTTGCGTTCAAAGCCTGCCATGTAAACCGGGCGCGATAGGTCAGGCGAGATAGAGTTTTGCGCGTAGCCAATATTGAGGGTCATTCTCCCTCCCTTGTTGAACGGATAAATTGCCCATTGATTAGTGTATGAGCGATTCCAAACGGCAGGTTATGGCGACGAGCATAAGCTGGCAAGCTGCGCATCACCTCCTCAGCAATTATATGGGGAATTGTGTCGAGTGGGACCTGGCAATCGTGTAATGCCTTTTCCAGGCGGTCCACCTTTTGTCCCTGCAAAGCTGCCAATCGGAGAATTCCTGGCCCGACCAGGCTGCCATGTGAGAGTCCTTTCTTGATGCGATTTTCCACTGCGTAGGCAAAATAATGCTCGCTACCTTCCTCCGGGCGGGAGTGGCCCAATGTATTACAAAGAACAACCTCCATAATCAGGCAATCGAGCAGGGCTTTTAACCCCCTCGGATCACCTCTCCCGGCAGCCGGGGCGCAATCGTAGGCAGCTTCGAGAATGGCGTGGGCAAGTCGGTCGGCTGCCGGTTCGTAGGCCATTCCGGGTGGGTTTTGACCACATGTCTCCGCGAAGCGCCAATCCCAGCTCCCGGTGGCGATGGAAACAACATCACAAATACCGGCGGCGCGAATGTCCGGTGGCGCACCAGACAGAAATGCAAGATCAACCAGCAATAGATCGGGAGGTTTCGTCTCGATGTAATGGACGCAGCCTGACTCGCGCACGCCTGAGGAAGAGGTGAGGAAAGCATCGGCGGAGAGGGCGGTTGGAATGCAGACCAACGAGAGGCGCTTTTGGGAGGCGATCCACTTGGCCGCATCCACTGCCAGCCCACCGCCAACTGCATAGACTACTTCGCCACGGAAGGTTTTAAGGAGCTCATTCCAGGCTGGCAGGGTGGCTTCAAGGATGTTGGCGTGCCAGACCGGGTCCAGGTCCAGGAAGGGCTGCGCGGTTTCCCAGGCTGACCGGGTCATGACCACCCCGGCTGCCCGGGTCTCCTGCCACTCGCGCAGTGGGATGAATTCTATCTTGGGGACAGTTGGGACTGTGAATTTCATCCGTTCCTTTTCATTCTTTTAGCCCTGTCAGCTTGATCCCCTGGATAAAGGTGCGCTGAGCAAAGAAGAAGGCTATCACAATTGGGATGGTAAACACTACCGAAGCAGCCATGAGCAAGTTCCAGGCGACTGTGCGCTGGCTTTGAAAATCTTGCAACCCAAGCGCCATGGTGAAGTTACGCGGGCTGGTGAGGAACAGAAGCGGTCCTTGAAAATCATTCCAGGCCCATAGAAAGGTAAATACGGTGATAGTGGCAATCACTGGCACTGACAGTGGAAGGATGATGAGAGTAAAAATATTAAACTCCGAAGCCCCATCCACCCGGGCCGCGTCAGAAAGTTCTTCGGGAATGGTGCGAAAGAACTGGCGCAATAAAAATACATCATATGCATTGGCAAAAAAGGTTGGGACGATCAGGGGTAGAAAGGTATCGCCCCAGCCCAGCCACTCGTTGTAAAACAGGTATAGGGGGATCATGGTAACCTGGAAAGGCAGCATCATCGTCGCCAGTACCAGGATGAACAGCCCATCTCGACCAGGAAAACGGATGCGCGAAAAACCATACGCCACGGGGGTGTTGGAAAGGAGCGTCCCAACAATCGAAAAGAAGGCGATTACAAGACTATTACGAAAGTACGTCCAGAAGGTCACCCCGAGCCCGGGCCGGGTAGAACGATTCATTGCGTCGATATAATTACGGAAGCGAAAACCAACCTGCATGAGTGGCGCGGCATTGCGCATGCGAATATCATTAAAAACCCGTGAGGGATCCTGTGGATCCACAAATACACCTCGCCCCTCGGCAATGCTGACCAGGGCCAGCAGCCGGGGACCATCTTCCAGGGTTACTTCATACAGCGGAAGCTGTTTTCCGTCAATCAGAACCCGTTTGTTATCGTATGGGAGCCAGGTAGGTGGAGTGCGGAATACATCCTGGTCAGATTTGAACGATGTGATCAACATCCAGAAGAAGGGTACCAGGAAAAATAAGCCTGCGCCGAAGATTAGCACGTGTGCAGTAAACCCCCGCAGGAAGCCACGCCACACCCGGCGAACCAGCGAAGGGGTGGGTGACAGGATCAGGCTGGGTTGTGCGATGGTGGTATTTTTCATTTGGGCGAACCTGACTTAACTCGAATAATATGCGAAGCGGTTCGAGAGACGCAGTAGCAGGATGGTACAGCCCAGGATGATGAAGAACAGGATCCAGGCCATCGCCGACGCATAGCCCATCTTGAGGAAGATAAAACCGGTCTGGTATAAATAAACACTGTAAAAGAGTGTTGAATTTAACGGGGAGCCAACTGCGCCGCCGCCAGTGGTGCCCTGTGAAAAGGCAAAGACGTAGGCCTGGGCAAAATATTGGAACATTGAAATTACACCGGTAATTAGGTTAAAGACGGTAATTGGTGAGACCATTGGCAGGGTAATGTGCCACAACCTCCGCCACCAACTTGCGCCATCTAATTCCGCAGCTTCAAGCAAAGTTTGTGGGACATCTTGAAGGCCGGATAGGTAGATGACGATTGTGCCACCCATTCCCCACAGTAATAACAGGATCAACGATGGCTTCGACCAGTTGGGATCACGCAGCCAGTTTGGACCATCTATGCCAACCAGGCCAAGAAGTGCATTGAGAATGCCGGTCGATGGGTTCAGGATCCATAACCATAGCATGGTGCTGGCTACGGTTGGGACGATGGAAGGGAGAAAGTAAATGACCCTGTAGATCGACTGGCCCTTCACTTTGATATTCAATAGTATTGCAAAGACTAAAGACAGGAGCAGGGTCAGCGGAACACCAAACACGACCATGTAGGAAGTATTCCCAAGCGCTTTCCAGAACAGCCTGTCGGCGATCAGATTTGTGTAGTTTTGCAGCCCAATCCATTCCAGAGGTTGGCGGACGTGATATATCGAGAAACTATATACCAGCGAGGCCACCATCGGATAGACGGTGAAGAATAGAAAGCCCAGGATCCAGGGAGATGTAAAAGCCATCCCGATCCAAAAACTGCGCCGGGTCTGGCGGTTCCACCCTCGACTGCTTCCGGCTCGTTTTCCCGATAAAACCGGTGTCGATTGCATCGATTTCTCCTGAGACTCAGGGGTGCAAAATCTGCCAGCCCAGGCACTGGAATTTCCAATGCCTGGGCTACGGGTTGGCAATCAGAAGGAAGGCTACTTCTTCAAAGCCTCAGTCAGCAGAGGTTCGAACTTGGCCTGCGCTTCGTTTAACAAAGGAACGGGGTCTACACCGGCGTGCAGGACCTGCTCCTCGATCTGCCCGAGGGTCTCATTCAACTCGGAGCTGATCGGGGTTGTGACCGCAGGCTTCGCATTGGGGCTGGCCATCAAATCCATAAAGATGCCGAACTTGGCATTCTCGCGGAAGCGCGGGTCGGCAGCCGATTTGCTGCTGGTGGGCAGGTTGTAGTTGGCTACCATCTCTTCAGCCAGAATTTCCGGCGACATCATCCAGGCCAGCAGTTTAGCGGCCGCGTCTTTGTCCTGTACCCCGGAGGGAATTAAGGCGACAGTCCCTTGAGACACCACAGTATTGGCACGCTCCATGTGGTCGGCTGGGGGTGGGAAGGGGGCAACGCCATAATTTAGCTCTGGCTTGAATTGCTGGATGAAATTCGGGCCGACCTGCCACTCGCCATCAACCATCATGGCGATCTTTCCGGCGTAGAAGCCCTGGTCAGGTGACATATAACCGCCCAAACCAGAAGTGAATGACAGCACTTCATCCACATTGTATTTTGTGTAGAACTGCTGCTGCCATTTTAATGCGTCAATCATGGGCTGGGAGTTTATCGTGACCTGGGTGCCCTCGTCGTTATACCAGAAGCCGCCGAACATGCGGGCATATAAGTCGGTATGGCTCCAAGAAAAGTCAGGGATAAACCCGACCTGGGTGAGCTTGCCGTTTTCATCTTTCAGGGTCAATTTGTCAGCAAACTCTGCCAACTCTTCCATCGTCCTTGGGGGTTGTTCAGGATCCAAACCGGCATCTTCGAAAAGATCCTTATTCCAGAACAGCGCATAGACATCATTGCCCCATGGCAGGCATAGGATGCGCCCGGTATGGTCTTTGCATTGCGCTAACGGAGCGGCGTAGATATCGTTTACCTCGATTCCATACTGCGTGATCAAGTTGTCCAGCGGGGTAACCAGACCCTCGCGGTCCCAGGATTTCACCAGATCGCCCCCACCCAGAACGAGGATGTCCGGCGGCTGCGAACCGGTGAGCGCTGCCAGCACTTTATCATCTTCGACCGGGGCAGTTACTTCGACCTTTAAATTGTTTGCCTGGCCGTATTTATCGAACAATCCCTGTAATTGGGCGGGGTTGTCGCCCCAGGTTATCCAAACTCTCAAGGTGGTGGGGTTGGCGGAGGTTCCTCCATTTCCGCCGGGCTGTTCTCCCGCCGGCTGATTTGCAGCCGGTGTACAGCTTATCAGAAAGGCCAGAATGAGGAAGACACTTAGGATCGAAAGAGCGCGCTTCGCAAGCATACTGATCTCCTTTCATACGATTAGAAAGATGGATTTTTTAAGCGTTATGAAAACGCTTTCATCCAGTATAGCGAGTTGAAATTCATGCGTCAATCGGTACCGTATCGATTTTCAAAATCCCTGTTCCCTTAGCCAACGTGCGCACAATCCAGTCCAGGGACCGGCGGAGGGGTGTTCCTCAGCCAGGCCGATGCCGTGCACACCATCAGCAAAGATATGCAGTTCAAACGGGATATTGGAGGCCGATAATGCACCGCCAAATAGCAGGCTGTTCTCAACTGGCACACTGGCGTCATTGGCTGTATGCCATAAAAACGTTGGCGGAGTTTGTGAGGAAACCTGGCGCTCATTGGAGAGCGACTCGCGCAGTGGCTCCGGTGGATTCGGACCAAGCAAGTTTTCCATCGACCCATTGTGGCGGCGCTGTCCAAAGGTGATGACCGGATAACAAAGCACCAGTGCGTCTGGGCGAAAATTATTGGTGCTGGTTTCATCGGGTTCGCCGAACCCAATTGTCTCAAAATGGGTTCCGGTTGTGGATGCCAGGTGCCCTCCGGCAGAAAATCCGAGGATTCCTACTTTGGCCGGGTTAATTGACCATTCTCGCGCATGGTGCCGGACAAGCTGGATGGCCCGGCGGGCGTCGAGGAGCGGGATTGGATGGCGATAAGGCGCAACCCTGTAATCAAGGACGAAGGCAGAGATACCCAGGCTGTTCAGCCAGTGTGCTACTGGTTCAGCCTCATGGGCGGCTTTTCTGCCATACCCCCCGCCAGGAAGCACAACGATCGCGCCACGCGGAATTCCTGAGTCTACCAGATATGGGCAGAGCGTTGGGATGGGCTGACCGTATTCAGGATGATATCCGGGTGGGGCGCCAGACCAGAGTGGTACACTAGAGTCGGGAGGGGACCATTCGTTGACCGTCATAGACTTGCTCCTGGTGGGGGGGGCCTCATGATTTCTGTTTCGTTACTATAGCACCGTACATAATACCGGGCAAGCCCGGAATGGTGCTTTGCCTGCCTGAAAATTTATGCCAATCGAAGGACTGGTGCATATCCAGAAATTGACTATAATTTTTCTTTAAGTACTGTTAATGAGTGAATAAGTCGAATTCGGTCATCCATTCGGAAAGTTTGGGAAGGTGCATCTTGCGTGACTTTGATTACACCGCCGTAAACAGTGTTGACGAAGCTGTTTCATTATTGAACAATTTTGGCGAAACGGCTTGCATCTTAAGTGGGGGTACGGATCTCCTTGTACAACTACGCGAGGGTAGGAAAAAGGCCGATTTGCTGGTCGATATAAAACACATCCCGGAGGTGAATCAAATTGTTTTCGATCCTCACCAGGGATTGACTATCGGGGCATCCGTGTCCTGCCAGCGGTTGTGCAGTGATCCGATCTTACAGCACTATTTTCCTGGCCTGCTGGACGCTTTTTCACTGATCGGTGGAACGCAGATCCAGGGGCGCGCCAGCGTGGGCGGCAACCTGTGCAATGCATCACCGGCTGCCGATTCAGTCCCAGCTCTGATCGTTCACAACGCCCGAGCAATGATTGCGGGACCGGGTGGCAGGCGAGAAATGCCGGTGGAGGATTTTTGTGTGGGACCTGGACGTACGGTACTGGGTCGGGGTGAGATTTTGGTATCGATCCATATCCCGCAGCCGGTAGATGGATTTGGCGCTGCTTATTTGCGTTTTATTCCGCGAAACGAGATGGATATTGCCGTGGTAGGGGCAGGGGCTTCGGTTGTTCTTGATGAGGATAAAACTCACATTATCTCAGCCCGTCTTGGACTGGGTGCAGTCGCGCCAATCCCCTTGCTGGTAAGCGAGGCTGGCGAATTCCTGGCTGGTCAGGTCCTCTTGCCCGATGTGGTTGGAGAAGCAGCCCGGTTGGCCAGAAATGCGGCCCAGCCGATCGCAGATATGCGCGGTACGGTTGAGCAGCGCCGGCACCTGGCGCAGGTACTATCCAGGCGGGCGCTGCAGATCGCTATCAGGCGGGCAGGCGGCGCAATTGGCAATGATGCAACCAAATGAGAGAATTTCACAGGAGATAACCGAATGGCAAAAAAAGTTACCGTCCGGGCGATAATTAATGGAG
Organism: uncultured Anaerolineaceae bacterium; assembly: GCA_964490575.1. GTDB lineage: Bacteria > Chloroflexota > Anaerolineae > Anaerolineales > Anaerolineaceae > DSYU01. Next base: position 51,472 of record CAZBDC010000011.1, read on the forward strand.
AGGAAATTGAATTCCTGTGTGAACCGCGGCAGAGCCTTTTAGAAGTGCTTCGCGAGACGCTTGGCCTGACTGGAGCGAAGGAAGGCTGCAACAATGGCAACTGTGGGGCATGTAATGTGATTCTGGATGGAGTGTTGGTCAATTCATGCCTGGTACTCGCGGTTGAGATTGAAGGTGGCACGCTGACAACGATTGAAGGGATTGCCCCGCTAGAAGGGCTTCACCCGCTGCAGGTGAAGTTCTTAGAGCATGAAGCGCTCCAATGCGGCATTTGCACCCCGGGATTCATTGTTTCTGCGAAGGCATTACTTGATCGGAACCCTGACCCGAGCGAAGAGGAGATCCGGCGCTGGATGGCAGGTAATCTTTGCCGGTGCACAGGATATGACCGGATTGTCCGGGCGGTGCAAGATGCGGCTGTTATGATGCGCGGAAGTGACCAGAGCCAGGTTAAGACCGGGGAGGTTGAGTGATGACTCTTGAAAAAGATAAGCCGGTAGAGAAGAAAACTGGCAAAGCGTATGATGTGATCGGTACACGTCCGATCCGTCACGATGGAACGGATAAAGTCACCGGTCGAGCGTTGTTTGGCGCGGATATCCGCCTGCCAGGCATGCTGTATGGGGCTATGCTGCGCAGCCCGCATGCTCACGCGCGCATCATATCGATTGATACCAGCCTGGCCGAAGCATTGCCCGGGGTTCATGCGGTTGTTACTGCTGCGGACTTGCCAGAAGTGGCCAGCAAGATCAGTGGGTTGGGTGAAACGACCGTAAACCTGCGTTACCAGAGCAACAATACACTGGCGCGGGATAAGGTTCTTTACTTTGGCCATGCGATCGCCGGTGTCGCCGCAGCCAGCCTGCACGTAGCAGAGGAAGCAGCAAGGTTGATTCGGGTGGTGTATGACATCCTGCCGCCTGTCCTGGATGCGCGCCAGGCGATGCGAGCTGACGCGCCAATCTTGTTGGAGGAACTCCGCACTGATGACCTGGGCGACAAAATGGACCGTCCCACCAATATTGCCCAGCATTTTCAGAACAAACGTGGCGATCTACAAAAAGGTTTTGCTGACGCAGACGTGATCGTGGAGCGCGAGTTTATCACCGCTACCGTTCACCAGGGGTATATTGAGCCGCAGAACGCCACGGCGATCTGGAATCAAGATGGGCAATTGACCATCTGGTGCAGCACACAAGGCTCTTTCGGAGTGCGCGACCAGGTTGCCGAAATCCTCAATATTCCGGTTTCGCAAATTCGGGTAATCCCGTTAGAGATTGGCGGTGGGTTTGGTGGGAAGAACGGAGTGTACCTGGAGCCGGTAGCCGCTCTGCTGTCTAAAAAGAGCGGCAGCCGTCCGGTGAAGATGATGATGACCAGGGCCGATGTCCTGGCGGCTACAGGACCCACGTCTGGATCTTATATCCGGTTGAAGATGGGTGCAGAAAAAAATGGGCGCTTGACTGCTGCGGAGGCTGAACTGGTTTACGAGGCCGGCGCTTATCCTGGCGCTCCGGTAGGGTCAGGTGGCAATGTAATTCTGGCACCCTATAAGCTGGATCATGTGCAGATCGATGGCTACGATGTGGTGGTGAACAAACCGCGCGCGGCGGCTTATCGCGCTCCGGGTGGCACGAACGCGGCATTTGCCGCAGAAATGGTGGTGGATGAACTGGCTGAGAAGCTGGGTATGGATCCCATCGAGTTTCGTTTGATCAATGCTGTCCAGGAGGGCGACAGGCGGGCAGATGGTCCGGCCTTTCCCCGAATTGGTTATGTGGAAACGCTCCTGGCAGCCAAAAATTCAGCCCATTACAATACGCCGCTTGAGGGTCCCAACCGGGGACGAGGGGTCGCAGCTGGTTATTGGGGCAATTATGGCGGATTATCAAGTGCGTCGGCCAGCTTGAACCCGGATGGTACGATCAGCCTGGTTGAGGGATCTGTTGACATTGGCGGGAGCCGTACGGCAATTGCCATGCAGCTTGCCGAGACGTTAGGCATCCCGGTTGACCGGATTCGCCCGATGGTGGGTGACACAGACACGGTTGGTTATACTGAGGGCACGTATGGCAGCCGCACGACTTTTGCCACCGGCTGGGCAGTCTATGAATTGGGCAGGAAATTAATCCAGACCGTAGTTGCTCGAGCCGCCGATTATTGGGAGGTGACGCCTGAACAGGTGGCTTATGATCACGGGCTCCTTTCCTGTGGTAATCATCAGATGTTACTCCAGGAAATGGCCGGTAAGATGGATGAAACCGGTGGTCCGGAGGTGGCGAGCGCGGCTGTGCGAGCTGAAAAATGGGGACCAGCCTTTGCTGTTCACATCGTTGATGTTGAGGTGGATCCTGAGACTGGAAAAGTCGATATCCTACGTTATACGGCCGTCCAGGATGTTGGGACAGCAATCCATCCTGGATATGTAGAGGGCCAGATCCAGGGTGGAGTGGCGCAGGGTGTTGGTTGGGGGCTTAATGAGGACTATGTTTACAATGATCAGGGTCGTCTTATGAATGCCAGCTTCCTCGATTATCGCATTCCTACAGCACTCGACCTGCCGATGATTGAGACAATCCTGGTTGAGGTTCCAAATCCCAACCATCCATACGGGGTGCGCGGGGTGGGCGAAGTGCCGATTGTGCCTCCACCTGGCGCCATTGGCGCGGCAATTTTCCGGGCGACCGGCGTGCGTGTGCCGCGGTTGCCTATGTCGCCAGCGCATATCCTGGAAGCGATATGGGCAAAGGATGGCGGGTGATGCCAGTCGTATGGATACCTGGATTAATGCAAGATCTCACCCAGGGGCTCGATCAAGTTACTGTGCCAGGAGGGACTGTTCGGGAAGTGATTGACCAGCTCGATTTCCGTTTTCCAGGTATAAAGAGCCGCTTGATCGATGAAAATCAATTACGCCCGAGCATTGCCGTGATCGTGGATGGTGAGGTCAGCAGCCAGCGTATGCGCCATCGGCTGGCGGAGGAAAGCGAGATTCATTTCCTACCCGCAATCAGCGGTGGATAGGAGATTCGAGCCGCGCTTCCCCGAAGAGTTTGAACAGGTGGCTATTGCTTATGCCCGTCTGATAATCTCCATACAGGCGCGCGCCTAATGGTAGGGGTCTTCCCATGGCCCAGCTTTGGGATGATTGACCTGCGGCGTGCCGAGACGGTCGAGGATCTTATACCACTCGCCATGTTGTTTATCGACGAATTCGGCTTCGATGTAATCCCATAAGCGCAGCGCTGCCGAAAGGTACATCTCGCGCTGGTTGATATCCAGAGGCGGGCAGATCATATACGCATTGTAAAAACCGACCACTCCCTCGGCGTGTGCCCACCAGTGTTTTTCATAATTTGTGATGCCGATTGGTCCACCTTCATAGAAAATGCTTCCGTCCAGATCCAGGCCGCGTGCGTGAACGGCATCGGCAATATCCAGGGCAGCCTGCTGGGTCAAACCCAGCAAATGTTCGTCAGCCAGGACTTCTGCGGCTTCGACCAGCAGCCATGAACACTCAATATCGTGACCAAACGAGACCTGCTCGCCAATTGGGTCCCAATTTTCATCAAAGAACAGGCGGCTTAAGTGGGCCTTTCGATCAATAATTTGTTCAAGGAAGATCTCGACCAAATTTCTTAACTGTATGTGTAGCCCAGGATCATTCCATACCCGCAGAAGGTTCGTGTAGGCTTCAAGGACGTGGAGCAAGGTATTCATCGATTTGGGACTGTTGTAGACTTCTTTGTCGCTCAGGCGCATATCCGCCAGTGCGCTCCAATCTCGTGCGCGGCCCTCGATGTAGCCACCATGAATCGGATCGTATACATGCTGCTCGATTAGCTCGAAAAGTACCTGGGCCATGCCCAGTGATTCGGGCTCTCCGTTTGCGCGATAGTATTCTGATAGCGCATAAATCGCAAAAGCCTGTCCGTAAGTTTGTTTGCGATCATTCACCGGCTGGCCGTTCGGATTGAGCCAGATCGGAAGAGCACACGTCTGAA
>CAZBDC010000012.1:0-54854 GCA_964490575.1 uncultured Anaerolineaceae bacterium
TGGGGCTGAAGAGGGCGCCGGTTCTGCCGGCTGGGTGTCAGCCGGCAGAACCGGCGCGCCGGTTGCTTCCGGGCTGGCAAGCGGAGCGCTGCAGCCTGCCAGCAGGAAGAGTAAGAGGGCAAAAACGATTCTCCGAACGGAAAAGGGCGCGATTTTCATAGAACTCGATTTTAACCGAGAAAGCGGCTTACGGGCGACTGTATTATAATTGCATTATGATCGAATTGAACATTCCCGGTCAGGGCACAATCCGCCTGGATCACCTGGTCTGTGACTTGAATGGAACGCTAGCACTGGACGGCAAGCTGATTGAAGGAGTCAGCCGCCAGATGGGCCTCTTGCGCGACCGGCTGACCATCCACCTGCTCACTGCGGACACCTTTAGGACCTCATCTGGCATTGCTCGCCAGCTTAACCTCGAAGCCACCCGCCTGCAGCCCGGGGATGAAACTCGCCAGAAGGCAGAATTCGTCGCGCAGTTAGGCGCTGACCATGTCGCGGCAGTCGGTCAGGGGGCCAACGATGCCCAGATGCTGCGCGCCGCCCGGATTGGGATTTGCGTCCTCTCGCCCGAGGGAACGGCAGTGGAGACCCTCCTGGCAGCCGATTTGATCGCTCCGAACATTCTTTTCGCATTAGAATTGCTCGAAAAACCTCTCCGATTGGTTGCGACCTTACGAAAATGAGCCTGCCTACTATCGAACCTTTGCCAGACGAGAATGCCACGCTGCCCCCGGCCCACCGCCGCCGCCAGCGGCGGTTAATCGTCCCACCCAGCACTGACGAGCGGGCTGACTTCTTGCGCGACCTATCACAGCGCACCGTGCCATCCTTTGACTTTTATTTATTCTCACTGCTGGCAGGACTGGCGCTGGCCGTGGCCGTGCTGCTCGACGCACCGGCCCTGTTTGTTCTGGCGGCATTGCTGGCGCCCTTTGCGGCGCCCGTGGTCGGGATTGCGTTGGGCACCGTGACCGGGACTTTGCGATTCGTCGCGCAGTCCATCGGGAGCCTGGGGATTGGCAGCCTGATCGTCTTTCTGTGCGGGATGCTGGCCGGTTGGGCCGCCCCCCTGCTGCCAGTTGGTGAATTCCAGCAGGCGCTGCTCCACAGCCGATTTACCTGGCCCGATGTCTTCCTGTTAGTCCTGGGAACTGGCCTGGCGGCTTACCTGGTGGTGCGCGTTCCAGGCCAGAAACCCCTGGCAGCCAGCGCCGCCATCGCTTACGAGCTATACCTGCCGGTGGGCGTAGCTGGCTTTGGCCTCACCAGTGGGAACAGCGATCTTTGGCCGGATGGGCTGCTGATATTTTGCATCCACCTGATATGGGCTGCCCTGACCGGCACTCTCGTGCTGGGCGTGCTGGGTTTACGACCCTTAAGATCGGCCGGTTACGCACTGAGCGCCGTGTATGCGGTGGTCGGAGTAGCGTTGGTGTTATCTGTCACCGGCTCCACGCCCACAACGACCAATTTCAACCAACCGCTTGCCCAGGTGGGCGCAGCGCGGGGCGTGACCGTGACTCCTTCCGCCGCCCCCAGCCAGACGCCCAGCATCACACCCAGCCAGACTCCAGAACCGCCCACCGCGCTCCCCACCTCCACGCGGACCCTTGTGCCTTCAAGCACGCCAACGCTGACCATCACCCCCGTGCCGACCCCGGTGTGGGCGCAAATCAATGCCAGCGAGGGCGGGGGAGCACTCATTCGGGCCGAGCCAAATTTTAATTCCGATGTTATCCAGAGCTTGCTAAACGGCATGCTGGTAGAAGTGTTACCCGAAGTAGTCACCGATGGTGGCGTCGCCTGGGTTCACGTCCGCCTTTTGAACGACAAAGAGGGCTGGATTGTCCGCGAACTGCTGCGCACTGCCACCCCAGCGCCCACCTGGTAAGCCTGAGAGAGCAATATTCTTAAGGAGATATCCTCATGCCAATTAATTTTGGAACAGATGGCTGGCGCGCCGTCATATCCGACACGTTCACCTTCCACAATTTACGCCTGGTAACCCAGGCCATCGCTGACGCGGTCGCGTCTGGGTCGTGGAGCAACGGGAATACGCCCGAAAACGTCGATCCGCACAAAATGGTTGTGGGGTTTGACACACGCTTCCTGTCAGACCGCTACGCCCAGGATGTCGCCCGGGTTCTGGCCGGCAACGGGTTTACCGTCTACCTGAGCCAATCCGACGCACCGACACCGGCCATATCTTACGCGGTGCGCAACCTGAATGCAATTGCCGGCGTAATGATCACCGCATCGCATAACGCGCCGCGCTACAACGGGGTCAAAATTAAGTCGTCCTACGGCGGATCTTCGCTGCCCGAACAATGCCGGCAGGTGGAAGTCTACCTGAATGACAACGAAGCCCAGGCCCGCGGGCCAAATTTGATGGACTTCGAACAAGCCACCCGCAACAAGCAAATTATCCGCTTTAACCCGATCCCGGCTTATAACGATCACCTGCGCAAGCTGATCGACTTTGACATCATCGCCAGCAACCCACCCCGGGTCGTGATCGACTCGATGTACGGGGCCGGCCGCGGGGTAATCCGCGGTATCCTCCAGGGGACTGGCTGTGAAGCCCTGGAAGTCCGCGGGGAAATGAACCCCGGCTTTGGCGGCGTACACCCCGAACCGATCATGCGCTACCTGGGCACCCTGGCTGGAGCCATCAGCACCGGGCTGGGCAGCTTTGGGCTGGCGACGGATGGCGACGCGGACCGGATTGGAGCGATGGACGAACGCTGCAATTTTGTTGACCCGCACAAGATAATGGCGCTGACCCTGCGCTACCTGGTCGAAAAACGCGGCCTGAACCACGGGTCGGTCGTGCGAACCGTCTCCACCACGCGAATGATCGACCGCCTGGCCAGCCGGTACGGGCTGACGCTGCACGAAACGCCGGTCGGGTTCAATTACATCGCCGACTATATGTTGAAAGAGGATGTCTTGATTGGGGGTGAAGAATCTGGCGGGATTGCCTTCAACGGGCACATTCCAGAAGGAGATGGCATCCTGATGGGCCTGATGGTCATCGAAATGGTCGCTGCCTACGGCGTCTCGCTGTACGACCTGGTCCAGGATCTTCTCAAGCAGGTGGGGCCGGCTTTCTACGAACGGACCGACCTGCGGCTGCGCCACCCGGTTTCAAAGAGCGCCATGACCCGCCAGCTGGTAAACGAGGCTCCGGCCCAGATCGGCGGAGAGAACATTGTCCAGGTGACTGCCATGGATGGAGTCAAGTATATCCTGGCGGATGACTCCTGGCTCCTGATCCGGCCATCCGGCACTGAACCTGTCCTGCGCGTCTACGCTGAAGGCCGCACGCCAGAAATGGTTCAGGCGCTGCTGGGGTACGGGGAACAGGTAGCAGCAAGCGTATCCTGAGAAAAAAGCCGTCTTAAATACAACGTGCAGTATCCGAGGGGCACCCCCTATGATACTGCACATTGCATTTAATCGATTTGCTAACTGCTATTGACTGGTTGAGAAACGCAGGCGGCGAACCAGGATGATGATCAGCACCAGTCCAAGCGCCATACCAAACAATCCCGGCAGGCCCACCTCGTCTGCAAAACCGGACTGCGGCAGCGCCGTGGCCGTCCCGGTCAGGTTGAGCGCGGCCTGGCGGGTTGCCGTCTGCTGAGATGATTGGGTCAGCACCAAAGATACCGATTGGGTCCCGGAACCTGCCTGGCCGGTGGCAGTCACCGTGAGCGAAATAGCTTCATTTTCATCCGGCGTGCCTGTCACGGTACCGGCCTGCGCCAGGAGTGGGGTAGCAGTGACCGTCGGCGGGATCGGAGTGACGGTAGCAGGCGGGGGAACCGCTTCTGTTAAGCGCAAAGCGCCTGCCAGGGTTGCCGCGACGGCGGTTTGAGCGTTTGCGGTCTGGATCGCCGCATTCGTCGCGCTGATGCTGGCTACTTCATCGCTATCGGGCTGGCGATTGTTTAGCCATAACAGCACCAGAACGATGGTCACGACCAGGAACAACCCACCCAGGATGCCCAGCGCCAGGAAAAAGTTCCGGTTGTTGCCACCAGCAGCCGCTTCTTCCTCGTCCGCCTGTTCTTCTTGTCTCTCGATCTCCTCTTCAAATTGATCGTCGTTATAAGTGGTCATGTGCCCCTCTCCTAAATAAAAGTTTTCGGACTTTGCTCATTTTGTATAGGCGACTGAGTCGCCCATACAAAACCATCTAAGTTTCAAAACAGATTTGCTTTGCTAAGACTTACTGAATTACCTCAAGATTTGCCAGGGGGACCGTCACCCTCGTATTATCATCCAACTGAACGTCCGCCGCCTGCACATTGAGCCCATTGGGCAGGCTAAAATAAGCCTGCTTTAACTGTACGATTTTCCCGATCTTCCCCGCGTAAGGCGCGCCCTGGATCCGCACGGTTTGATCGGGCGCAAAATAATCAGCCTCGAGGGGCGCCTGGCCGGCAGCCGGTAGATGGACAACCAGTTCGGGTCGTCTCCCACCCTGCGGGTCAAAGGCAGCGTCGACCGATACATCCCGCTTTTCGCTGGTAGCGAGCAGGTCAAAAGCAACCCGGTTGTAAGGGAACCGGCCAAATCCCTCGACAAGCAAAATTGGATATTTCATGCTGCTGGCCACCGGGAGCAGCCTGGCAGGCATGCTGGAAAGGATCAGCCCGCGCAATGCGAAGTCTGCGCCAGCCCGCAGAGCATCAGCGTCTGCGCAGTGACCAGCTAAAACAATCGCGCCGCGCATCGACACATCGACCGCCTGGCCGGTCAGCTCATCAGAAGGGGACTTGGCCACCACCATAAGCGGCCCATTATCGGCTCGCCCATTGCCCCACACCCCCTGGATCAGCCCGCCATTTGTTTCGATGACGGCGCCGAATTCCGGCACAATTTCAAGCACCGTCCCCGCCATCCCCGCCTGAACTTCAACGGTTGTGGCGCCAGTTCGCAGCAAAACCTGGCCACCAAAGACAGCCACCACTTCGCCGGCTACGGGAGCGCGTACGAAACGCGAGAGGAATCCGTTTGATTCCGCAATGATATCACCCTTTTCCAGGCGATCTCCCTGCTGGCGAACGATACAACGCTCCGCTTCACTGGCCCGGGCGATTCCCAATCCACGGCGAATATCCAGGATCATATGCGCGGACGGCACGGACGCCTGGGCAATAACATCAGCCGCACTCACTTTTTGACCAGCGCGAACCAGCACCTGGCCAGGGGTAGACAACGTGCGCGTCCGGCGAATATTGGTGAGGGGGAGAATGTGAGTAATGGGTGCCAGCATCAGTTACGCTCCAGGGCAATCATACCAGGCGCTTTTCTTCCATGATCTGCGCCCACCGCAGCAGCAGTTCACTGCGCCGGGCAGCATCAGCCGGCAGCGCCAGCGGCCGGCCGCGAGCATCGACCAGCGCGCCGCACAACCCACCGATTATTTTGAAGCGGCGTAGCCGGGGCAGGCATGGATCCAGGATCGTCCCATACTGCGGGTCGATCTCAATATTCACCGCCTGCCCATTGCGGATGGGCAGCGGCACCAGCGCGCCCTGCTTGACCTCAATACGGGCGTCCGCGCCATCCTCATAGACGATCCTAATTTTCAAAATGACTGTTCCAGGCTTCGCATTACTCACCGGGCAAATGACGGTTCCCAGGTTATCATAAGCGCCCGAATCGATAATCTGGGCCGGGAGCAGGGCGTTGCTGCCGGCAATTGCGCCGAGCGCCTGAGACAGGCCATACGGATCGCGCATGAAAACGTTGATCCCCACGGGTTGAATCCCATCCAGAGCCATCAGCAAAGACTGGGCCGGCGTGGGCGCCTGTGACAGCATCGCCCCGCCGAGGAAGATCCGCTCAAAAGAGACTTCAGTGGCAGGCCAGCGATTGAGCACTTGCAGCATCGCCTGGCGAAGAATCTGGCGCGCCATCGCCTGTTCGACTGCCAGCGTCTCAGGGGTCATCGGCAGTGAAGCCGGGAACATGCTCTTCTGGTAGAGATAATCCTGGATCTCATCATGGGGCAGGTCAAAAGGCACCCAGCGGGCGACATCCTCAATCCGAACCTGCTGCAAGGATTTATAAAGTGCACCGCCCATTCCCAGGTTGCGGAAAACACTCGACTGCAAACTGCCTGCTGTGGCCAGTGCCATGGTTGTGGCGCTCGCCCCCAGGTCGACACCCAGCGTCGCCTTCGAGAGATCAGAGAGTTCGCTGGAAAACCGCATGATCCGGCCCAGTGCATACGCGCTGGGCAACACGGTGCTGCTTGAAAGGGCAGCCAGGTCGTTTAGCCCCCCCAACTGCGAGAGGCGCAGTTCAGCGACCATCTTTGCCAGTTGAAACTCGGCCGGAGAGAGATCCTCCTGATCGACCGTGGGGCGAATATTGGGAGCCGAAACCACGGCGTTCTCGCGCTCCAGCGATTCCACCACCCTTTTCGCAAGCGTTCCATTGCCGCAGTAGAGCACCTTCGGGCGTTTCTCAACGGGCAGCACCCGGCATGCCATGGTGATGAGATCAACAAACTTCCCAATAGAACGGGAGGAACCCTTCTCTGTGCCGCCGGCGAGAATAATAAGATCCGGGTGCGCCTGGAGGATTGCCCCAAGCTGTGCATCAAACCGGCGCCGGTCATTCAGGCCAATGCTGTCGACCAGGCAGCCGTAAGTCGTACCGGCCAGGCGCTGCGCGCTTTGCAGTGAAACGTCCGCCAGCAGGCCCATGGCCATCAAATTCAAGTCGCGGCCACACGAGAGAGTCAGCGCAAGGCGATCAACGCCTGACCCATCCAATTCGGAAGGGACAATCAGGTGGGCTTCATTATCCAAAAAAATCCGGCCGGTAATCTCCTGCAGGCGGATCAGGGCGATATGAACGCCTTCACCAACGTCGTGAAAAGGCGCGCCAGCGGTGGTCGGCCCGGAGGCGGTCGCGATGAAATGATACTGCCCGTCTACCACATCAAACAGCAGCACACGGGTGTTTAGCGAACCGATATCGATTGCCAGTACAGATTCAGCATCTACCAAAGAGGTCATCACAACCGCTCGCTAAGAGAATAAACCTGCCACAAAATAGTACAGAAAACCGACCCGCTCGACCAAAGCCGAGACCGCCGCGGTAAATACCCCGGCAAACACCGCGCCCAGGGTAACCCCAATGAACCCCTGGCCAACCAGCGCAAGCAGTTCCAGCAGCGCCGCCCGGCGGGGACGCGTCTCTTCAGACAGCGAAGCTGCCGGCCTGGACCGCACGCTGAATTGAAAATAGACCAGCGTGCTGATTGTCCCAATCAGGACAAAGACTGACCACCCCAGCCGGAGCCAGGGATCTTCACCCGGCTGCAGCGCTGCCAGGTTGAAAGCAGCGGAGGATCCGCTGATCTGTCCAAAGATTGTTCCAAAAAGCGATCCGCCGATCGCAACAGCCGCGCCCACCCCAACCAGGATAGCCATGCCTGGCGTGCCAAGAAAAGAGGTTTTTCGCCACAATTTGAAGAACAGCAGGCCGCCCAACAGCAGTTCGATCAAACCCAGGAAAAAGAACACCGGCTGGGCAGACATAAGCAGAACCGAAATGCGCGGAATCAATACCTGGAAAATCACCAGCACCGCCACATACCCGGCTGCAATCCCAACAAAAGTATAGGTAACCAGGCGGAACAGCGCATTATCGCCGATGACCAGGTAGAGGAAGATCATCAGCGTCAGTACGACACCCAGGATTTGCAGGAGATCCAAACTCAGGAGGCTGTTGATATCCATCTATGCCCCACCCTTATCACCGCGCCTGATCAGAGCCGCGCCTGCCGACACCAGCCCGCCAATCAGTACCAGCAAAAACGCCAGGCCAATCCCGGCCTGGAACGCAGGCCAATAAACGCCAGCGGCCGGTTCGACCTGCCGCCATTGGCTGTAGAGAACTCCTCCCAAAAGACCACCGGTCAACCCGTCAATTTGCCCGCTGTCAACATAAGGCATCAGCAACGGCTCAGCCTGCGCGCTGGCGATCATCAGGAGCGGGGCATCGCCCATCAGCGGTTTCACCTGTTCCACCCAGTTCCGGCCAACTTCGGCACTGTCGGTGATGACGATCACCCGGCCAAAATCAGCCAGACCGTTCACCGGCGCCAGGAAAGCCTGATCCCAGACTGCATAATCACCGGCTACCGATGCGGGCGCAGCCTGGCGCGGCAGTTGGGCAAATTCCAGCAGCGAAATTGTCCCCCCGGGCAGGTATCCAAGGTTCACCATATTGGCGAGCAAGTCATATTCCTGTCCCTGACTGGCCAGATTCTGCGCGGCGCCGTCGAGCAGCCTTTGCGCCAAAAGAGGTCCGGTGGGCGTCGTGGAAATAATCACCATCCGAATATTCCTGGACATCAGGTGTTCCACGACCGGCTGGGCGGCCAGAGTCATCTCACCCGCCAGGGCCGGTTCAAAATCAACCGCCAGCAAGACCGGTCGATCCGCCTGCGCTGACTGGTCGATCTGGTTAAACATCTCTTCCAACTCGGGCGGTGTACGCATCGGAGCCGGTTTAAGGCCCAGTGGAAGCACAAACGCGACGGTGATAACCGCCAGCCACACCAGCGCGATCAGAATGCGCCCGATCAGGTGCGGAGCCCGGGACCGCGCGGGTGGGATTATAAGCGGTTGTGTCTCCTGTTCCAAAATGCTCTCCAGGAGCGAAGCCTGGCTGCGCTGCTTTTCAGAAACTCGCAGGCGAGCGGAATAGACCGGCGGCTTACGATAGCGTGTGGCAGTATCCTCCGCCTGAAGAATACCACGCAGCCCGGCCAGCGGCCCGACCCGCTCGACCAGTTGGTCGACCTCCGGCGTGACCGGCTCGCCCAGGTCGACCGATTCGATCGGGCGCATCTCGCGAACCCAGTCGGGCAGTTCAGCGGCGGCGAGTTCTTCGCCTGCTGGCTGCGCGGCCAGGCTTTCCGGCATTTCAGGCGCAGGCTCATCCGCGGCTTCGGCCAGCCACCCGGATAGTTCATCCGAAGGAAACGGCTGGTCGGCCTCCATGCCAGCCAGCGGGGTTAATTCTCCCTCCTCAACCGGCGGTAAGAAATCCTCTTCATCCTCGGCGGGCAAGCCAGTCATGTCGCGCAGCCAGTCTGGGACACCGTCTTCCATGGACGGCGGCGCGGCAGCCGCTTCACCCACAGAGGGTTCTGCTTGCTCCCAATCGCCGGGCAGCGCAGCCTCAGGCTGGACTGCACCGGTCTCTGCCGCCGGTTCAACGTCCTCACTTAGCCAATCCGGCAGGCCCGATACGACCATATCGCCGCCTTCGTCCTCGGCGGCAGGCTGCGCATCCTGACTTTCCTGGTCCAGATCCGTAATGCCAGCAAACCAATCCGGTAGTTCGTCCGAGACTTTCTCCCCCTGGTCGGGCGCCGCCGGACCAGGGACCAGTTCCTGCTCTTCCGGTTCAGCCGGCGTAAAACTGCTGAGCCAATCAGGCAAATCTTCTTGCCCGCCCGGCGCAGCAGAAGCCGGTGGCGTTTCACCTTCCGGTTCCGGCTCGTTCAACCAGTCGGGCAGACCCTCAGCGGCTTCTTCCGGCCCGGCCTGGCGCCATTCGGGCAGTTCAAACCCGGGCTGGTCGACCGGCGGCTGATCCCAGGCAGGCAGATCATGCCCGGGCAGCGCAGATAATGGCTCTGCCTGGTCAGCTTCTGACCTCTCCAGGCTGGCCAGGAAACCTGTCAGGCCAAACCCGCTGAGCCCCTGGTCGCCGGCGGAAGCATCCGGTTGGGGCGGCGCAGAGTCCGGGCTGCCCCCCCAATCCAAATCGCTGCCTGAAGCAGGCCGCTCCACCTCACCGGGTTGAATTCGGCCCAACCAATCGTCGCTCTCCGGCCCGGCATCACCGGCCTCACCGGAGCCGGGCTGAAAGTCTTTCAGCCAATCAGGGTGGCCTTCATCTTCTGAGCCGGGCAGATCCAGGGTCGCGCCGGTATCGTCACGCGCTTTTTGCCGGATGCGGCTCAGCCAGTCAGGAACCTCGGATCCTTCCAGACCCGCGCCTGTATCCTGAGTGACATCACCGGCCTCCTGCTGGTCATCAGAGCGAAGCTCGCGCAGCCATTCTGGCTCATCCTCTTCCGGAGCACCGAGAGAGTCCCCCTCAGGCTGAGAGGACGAGGAAGGCCTAAGTGGTTTCAGGCGCGCGCCACAGAAGGCGCACACTTCGACGTCCGACTCGTTGAGCTTGCTGCACATGGGGCAACGCACATTCGCCATAGCTTATCCACTATAAGGGCGCTCAGCGCCAAACAGGATGCGCAGGCCAGCCATAATACTGCCCAGCGCAATTCCCAACAAGATCCCGCGCCCACCGGCCACCGGGAGCAAGTGAATCACCTCAAGCAGCCACTCCGGAAATGCAACCAAGCCGTGCAGCAGCCCGCTGTTGAATAAAAGAAAGACCAGTCCACTCACCAGAAACACCACGGGCAAAAGCCCGCGGCGACGCTGGAAAAGGCGAAAACTGGCCAGGGTGAGCACCACTGCCAGCACAGCCATTAAGCTGGCCTCCACTGGAACCAGCACCGCACTCGCCAAACGCTGAAAATCGACCATCGCCGCCGGGTCAAAAACATAAACATACGTCCCATACCCAAAAGCCAGGAAAAAACCCGCAATTAAGAAGAAGCTGTAGCGGTCAGGGTTCTTCGGCGCACGCATTTTCTGCCAGTGCACGCCAACCAGGCTCAGGATAGCAACCAAAGTAGCAAAACCAGCCAGTGTAACCGCTCCGCCTACGATCAGAGAGCGGATTTCAACCACAGCAAAGAGTGCTGGCTGCCCAGGAGGGACAAAATACCCTAACAGGACAATCAGTCCAAAAGCAATCGCGAATGCGGCAGCAACTGGTGCTCTCATGGGCTCAAAAACAGGGAAACAAATGCGCCAACGATTAAAGCCCCAATGACCAGCCAGCGCAGCACATCCTGCGCGCGCAAGCCGGCCTGGTGCATGGAACTGGCCTGCAAATAGGCCGGGATCGCAAACAACTCTTCGCCGATCAACGCTTCAGTGGCGGTTGCGTAGATAACCGCCTGCGCAGCGAACGAGTCGCTGGCAGCCAGGGCAAAAGAGTCTTCTCGTTCTACGGCATCGGTCAGCAAACCCACCTCCGGGCCAAAATTACCGACCAGAATATGGGCAGAGACGCGCTCATCATGGACAATCGGAATTGCACCCGCAACATAAGAGAAGGAAGTCGGTCCAGCCAGGCGCGCCTGGTTTGGGTCATAATTCTCGGGGATATTAGAAATGCGGTAGGCTGCCCGAACAGTATCCTGGCTGAGGAGTGCCAGGGTGCCATCTCCACTGGTCGCCACGGGGGGCCGGTCGCTGACCGAGCTGAGAATGCCAATTCGCTCCAGTGTGCTCAGCCCGGTTAAGGCCGAAGCATTATTGAAACCGATTATGTTCGCCTTACCAAGAGAGACATGCAGCCTGGCGCCATCTTCCACAGCCAGGCCAATCGCCCGGCGAAGACGCTGCAAGGCCAGGATCGGGCGCAGCACAAAGCGAGGTCGGCCGCGCCGCGCAGTTCGCCGCTGGAGTGAAAACACGAACATCAGCCCGGCTGCCAGAAGTACCAGGACCGCGCCCGCGATGGATTCAAAAAAGGGCCCAAGCCAGTTCACCCGGGTGACTCCTCTCGAATGAAAGCTGCAAAAGACCGGCCTTCTTCCTGGTCTTCGAACAGATTGATCAATGCTTGCAAGCCATCCGCAGAAACAATCTGTCTAAGGAATGGGCGTGTCGCATAAACCGCCTGAGCCGCCAGAATATTCAACGGACCGGTCGCGTCAAGCAACGCCGCGACCAGGTCTGTCAGGCCGGATCGATACAGGAAACGAGACCACGCTGGCCAGAAAGAACGATCTTTCTGCATGCAATCAGTATAGCATAGATTAAAAAAACGGGTATATTTTAAATGGATTTTTGGTTTTATTTTACAATTCGCGCGCCATCAGGCGGGCGGCTTCCAGAGGCAGGTTCCACCACCGGAAAGCCAGTAACTCTCAAGAGCGGTATACATCTCCTCCAGGCCACCCCAAAAAGTGCTGAGTTGAGAGACGTGGCAGGCGACCGCTTCCTGCCAGGCGCGCAGCCCATCCCTCGAAACTCCCTGGCAGACGGTCTGCCAGGCCAGATCCAGCTTCCCATTCTCTGTGCTTTGTGACTTCACCACATAGGGATAATCGGCGTAATACCACAACGGGCGATTCAGCCGTTCAGCAGCGGCTCTGACCAGGTTGTGATCAACATGGTTTCCCAGGGTCAGCGGGCTTACCAGCGCATCTTCGCTCCGCAGGCCTTCCGCCAGCCAGCGGCACAGCCGCCCGACAACCGCTTCCTCCTGAGGATGAAGCGCCTGCCAGAGATCATCCTCACCGTTTACCAGCCAGGACCCATCCGGCAGCCGGCGGTAAATGCAGTCGGGCAGGTCCCAATAGCGCAGCGATACCCCCAGCCGCCGCCCGGCTGCCTCATCTTCACTGCGCCTTATGGCAACCGCCTCAAGGCCGGTTTCCCACCGCTCGTGAAGCTGTTGAGCGAACCCAGAAATCGCCTGGAAATCCACCGGGGCTCCAGCCGCGATCGTCCAAATCTCCACCTGCTGCCCGGCCTGCACCTGCTCCCAGACCAACCCACCACAGGAGAGCGCCACATCGTCGAAGTGGGGAGATAAATAGATCCAGCGCATTTTGTCGCTTTTGGCGCGGTTCTCAGGCCGGGTTAACCGGTTCAGCTAGCTCAATTTTCTCAATATTTGGGAAGAACTGGCGCACTGTGCCCGCCACCCAGCCATTCAAAGTGGTCATGGAGAGCGGGCAGTTCTCGCAGGCACCGCCCAGGCGAACCACCAGGCGCCTGCCATCGAAACTGACCAATTCTACCGAGCCGCCGTGATAGTGGTTGATATAGGCATCCAGCGTGTCGATCAACGCACGAACCCGTTCTTCTTCTGAAAAATCCAGGTTTAAGTTACTCACTCTGGCCACTCCTCCTCTCAACTTCTCTGCACTGGCTTAAGATCTCCAGGATCTGGATATGTGTGTTGCGCAGCCGCTCGGCAATACTACTGGCCAGATTCTCCAGCAAGATGCGGGCGACATCAGGATAGTCCTTACAAAAAGCAGACAGGCTGTCACCCCGGATTCGATAAGCCAGGCAATCCTCGGTTGCGATCGCGCCTGAAGTGTACACTTCCCGGCCCAAAGCAGTCGACCACCCAAAGACGCCGCCAGGTTCAATATGCGCCACTGTGAGAAGAGGGCCATCGTAAGGTTTGAAGTCAACAACAACTTCTCCCGCGAGAAGAATGTACAGATACTCTGCGACGGCTCCCTGCTCGAAAATGACCGAATCCCGGGTAAAACGGCACTCTACCATATAAGGTAGTAACTTGCTGATCTGGCTGCTGTCCAGGCCCAAGAAGATGGGGAATCGGGAATAGTCCTGGTTAAACATTGAACCAATGTTAACGAAAGCAATATACCTTTTGTAGTGGCAAATATCCTAAAAGGGCCGACAATCATCATGGTGAAAGACACCAGGATTTATGACACCTCTAAAAGCCCGATTCGATGGACAGCCCAGCGCAGAGAAGGGTCAGTACCCTTACAACAGCATAACAGACAGGCAGTTATCTTGACAATCCAGAGAGGTTCGGATATGATTAATGACAGTTAGATAATAATCTAACACTCCCCATTGAGACCGTCCATGCCTGCACTAAACTGGGATAAGGGTACTGCGTATGACCTGTTTGTCAGTCTATACGTGTTGCACCGTCCTGGCGCGTTTGGTGTGCGGGCATCCTGGGCGGCAGGTGTAAGATCACGGCTGCCTGCATCACAGCGAGATTTTCTCGAGAAGGTGCAATCCTTCCTGCCAGTGCCCCTGAGCTGGCTGTACCTCCTGCCGGCCGAAGCCAAGAACGCTGCCGGCGCCCTTCATGCCCTGGCGCAGCTACCCGCTGCCGAGCGCTTACCATCACTGCTGATCACCGCTGACACTCCTATCGAAGTCATCAACACGCTACAGGAGATCACCCTGCGCCAGACTTGGTCTTCGGCCGAGCAAGAGGTACTTCGAACTGCACTCCACCGAAGGGGAATCTTTCCCAGGCCAAACACATTGAACAACCTGTGTGAGGCCTGGATTGATTTAACCCAAACCGGCGATCAGCTTTTACAGGCGTTCAACACTTACCACCAGGTCTTTTTCGCGGAAGAAGAACAGCGCATCCAGCCACTGCTCGAGAAGGCGCTTCAACAGGCGCACAGCCTTTCCATTCAGGAAAAGGACATTGCCCGCCTGCTCGAAATCCTTTCCAATGGCGTACATTTTCAGCAGGTTGAATCCACAAGCCAGGTTACCCTGGCGCCCTCCTACTGGGCCAGCCCGTTGGTCTTCTTCACCCCGCTAGAAAACGATCGATTGCTGGTTTTATTCGGGGGCCGTCCTGAAACACAGGATCTCATCCCTGGAGAGACGCTCCCGATCGACCTGGTCGATTCCCTAAAAGCCATCGCCGACCCGACTCGCCTGCGCATCCTGCGTTACCTGGCCGAAGGCCGCCTGACCCCCAGTGAGCTGTCACGGCGATTGCGCCTGCGCCCGCCAACCGTCATCCACCACCTGAACGCCCTGCGCCTGGCCGGCCTGGTAGAAATTACGCTCCAGGCGGATCGCGAGCGAGGATATAATCTCCGCCGCGAAGCACTGGACGATGTCTTCTCCCTGTTGAGCGATTTTCTCACCCCAAACGCTCATTGATGGAACGCGGAAAAACCAGGCCACACAAGCGATGTAACTTTCTGCGCCGGGCCGCATCAAAGCAAGTGAAATAAAGTACATAATGGAGCAAACATACCCATGGAAATGATCATCGACTTTCCCGGTGGCGCCCGCGTGGATGCGCACTTTGGCCCTTATACCGTTCCCACTGACCAGCCCCCGATTGGCGGCGGGCAGGGTTCAGCCCCTACGCCTTTTGCGGTCTTCCTGTCATCAATCGGCACCTGCGCCGGTATCTACGTTCTGGGATTTTGCAAACAGCGCGGCCTGCCCACAGATGGCATTCGCATCGTACAACGCGCTCAAAGCAGCCCATTGAGCGGGATGATCGAAAGAATCGACCTGGAAATCCAGGTTCCCCCCTCTTTTCCACAGAAGTATTACGATTCGCTGGTCCGCTCGGCCGAACTTTGCGCGGTGAAGAAACACCTTGAAAAGCCGCCTAAATTTCAAGTTATGACAAAGGTTGCAGACAACGGCCGCTAGCTGATACCCTCAACCAGCCATTTGCTCGCGAATCAGGTAAAACGGCGAACCTGGCCGCTGGAACGAAGCGGTCGACCGGTTTCAGGTCCAACGGCCAGGCGTAGCGATACTCAGCGCCCGGGTTCAGACTGGCAGCCCGCTTGACTTTCCACCCGCGACTGGGGGAAAGAAATCCAGCACGTCATCCGGTTGAAGAGCCAGGTCTTCGCCCCGGCCCAGGGTGTTGATATCCTGCCCATTGACAAAAATATGAACATGGGCATGAATTGCACCCGAGCTATCCAGCCAGTGCGGGCGCAGAACCGGGCAGTGGTCGACCAGCGCATGCACCGCCTGGTAGACTGTCGTCCCAGCGGGCAGATCAAGCACAAACATCTTTTGTCCGGCCAACAGCCGGAAGGTGGCGTACAGATTAAAGCGCATCGATGCCATTATACCAACGCCGGCAGGATCACCGGGTGACCTGTAGACGTATTGTTTAGAACCTGGAGGGGAATCTGATACACCTGGGTCAGCAGATCGGGCTGGAGCACGGTTTCCGGGTCGCCCAGGGCACGCAACTCACCATCAGCCAGTAAGGCCACCTGATCCGCATAGCGGGAAACCAGGTTGAGGTCATGCAGCGCCACCACCACCGTTAATCCATCCCGGCGAGCCAGCCCGGCAACCTGGTCCAACAAACCAATCTGGTATTGGAGATCCAGGTGAGTGGTCGGCTCATCCAGGAGCAGGATGGGGGCTTCCTGAGCCAGGGCGCGGGCCAGCAGCAGACGCTGCTGCTCGCCGCCCGATAACTCACCGACCCGGCGCTCTGCCAGGTTGAAAGCCCGCGCGCGCTCCAGCGCCAGGTGAACTCGCTCCTCATCGTGCTGAGTAACGTGCCCAAACCAATTGAGGTGCGGCGTCCGGCCAAGCATGACTAATTCCTCGCCGGTAAAGGCCGGGGGAAGCTGGCGAGCCTGGGGGACGACAGCGACCAACCGGGCCCTCTGGTTTGACCCGAGACGGCTCAAATCGACCCCATTCGCCTTGACCAGTCCGCCAGAAAGCGGAACCACACCGCTCAGGGCGCGGATCAGGGTTGTCTTGCCGGCCCCATTGGGGCCAATTACCCCCAGAATCGAGCCAGTCAGCACCTGGAAAGACAGGTCTTTAAGAACCAAACGGTCGCCATAAGCAACCCGCAGTGACTTTACCTCGAGCATGACACCTCTCACCAAAAGTTCTGGTTCTTCGTCCGGCGCAGCACCCACAAAAAGAACGGTGCTCCACCCAGGGCAGTGATGATGCCAACCGGGATCTCCTGCGGCGCCATCACCACCCGCGCCAGCACGTCGGAGACCAATAAGAGTGTCGCCCCGCCCAGAATGGACAGCGGCACCAGGCGCCGGTAATCCGGCCCCCACACCAGCCGGACCACGTGCGGGACTACCAGGCCGACAAACCCAATAACCCCGGCAAAGGAAACCGCCGCCGCTGTGGCTAAGGAAGCGGACAGCACAATCAGCAAACGGATCCGTTCAACCCGCAGCCCCAGCTGTTGGGCCTGCTCTTCGCCCACCTGCATCACATTCAGCGCGTGGCCCATCCCCAGCAACCCACCCAGCCCCAGGATCACATAAGGCAGTTCAGCCAGGACTGGCTTCCACCCACTCATGCTCGAGCCGCCCAGCAGCCAGACCAGCGCGCGGCGCAGTTCGCCGGTGCCGTTGATCATCAGGAACGAAGTCAACGCCGTGGCAAAGGAGCTGATCGCCACCCCAGCCAGGATGAGGTTGGTGACCGGCAGCGAGCGGCCAACCCGCGCCATCTGGGACACGATCAGGACGGTCAGCAGCGCGCCAGCAAAAGCAGCCACCGGCACGGCAGTCAACCCAAGGACAGTCCCAGGCCACCTGACCGTCATGGCAACGATTGCGCCCAACCCGGCGCCAGAAGCCACTCCAATCAGATATGGGTCTGCCAGCGGGTTGCGGAAAAGGCCCTGGTAAGCCGCTCCGCTGCCGGCAAGCGCCGCCCCGGTGATTGCCACCAGCACGGTGCGGGGCAGGCGCAGGGTGAAAAGAATTGTCGCGAACGGCTGGAGCGCCGCCGGAAGCTCGAAGCCCAGCATACGTGACTTGAACAGCTCCAGCAGAGCCGCTGGAGGGATAAAAACGCTGCCCACCGCTACACTGAGCAGGAGCGCCAGCGCCAGCAGCAGCAGGCTTAACCGGTAGGGGTGGGCAGCAAAACGTTTCATCGGCCGGCAGCAGCCTTATTCGAACAGGTCCGGGTGGAAAATCTTCGCCATCGCTTCCAGGCCATCGATCATGCGCGGGCCGGGCCGGCTGGCCAGGTCGTCATTGAAAGCCATGACCCGGTTCGCCTTCACGGCTGCGAGTTCTCCCCAACCGGGGCGCGCGGCCACCTGCTCAGGGGTCACCCCATAAGCTGCATCCCCCAGCAAAATAACCGCCGGGTCTTGAACAATCAGTTCTTCCTGGCTGATTTGGGCCCATTCTCCGCTCAGGCTGGCGCCGATGTTCTGCCCGCCTGCCTGGCTGATCAGCATATCGACAAAGGTGCCCGGGCCGGCCGTCCAGGGCTTGGCCGGATCGGTCGAATCCAGTTCATAAAAGACCTTGGGTTTTTCTGTTACCCCAGCCACTTTATCCAGGACGGCTTTCGCCCGCCCAGACAGGCTTTCGACCAGTTGATTGGCCTCAGTTGTGCGGCCGGTCAGCGTCCCCACCGTGATCAGGTTGGCATATAACTCATCCAGGTTGGTCGGGTTTGGGAGCACAAATACGGCCGGGGCGATCTCTTTGAGCGACACAATCACCTCCGGCGCGGTCAACGGAGAAGCCAGGACCAGGTCTGGCTGGAGTCGGGCAATTTCTTCCAGATTCAGTTCGCCCATATTGCCACCTATGCTGGGTAGATCAGCCGCTTCTGGCGGAAAATTGGAGAAATCTTCGCGGGCAATCACTTGCTGCCCGGCCCCAACAGCAAACAGGATTTCAGTGTTCGAAGGAGCCAGGGAAATAATTTTTTGGGCCGGTGCGCTCAAGCGGATTTCCGCGCCAGTTGCATCGGTCACCACAATTGCTTCAGGAACGTCGGTCCCCGCAGGCACGGCCTGTGAAGTGCAGGCAGAGATCAACACCGAAAAAACAGCCAGAATCACCAACAAAAATGCAGAACGCTTCATCAGAATAAACTCCCAATTAAGGAAATTGTTCGAAACTTGTGCCAAAACAGGTCCATAGACCGGATTAAAAATCCCTGTCGCAAGGACAGGGATTGAGAAGTTGCACCGGATTTTTCAATAACCGGATTCCCACCTCCTTTCCGCGAGGTTGTGGAGAATTTACGCTCCCAGGCGGTCGACCTGGCTTATGAAGGACAGCCCTCTGGCCTTCAATCACAGTTGCGCGACAGCACCGGGCTCTCACCGGTTTCGCCTTTATACCTTCCCATCCGGGGGCAAGGTACCTGGTAACGTTATGAATTTATCGCATTGTACGCACAGATCCGGGATCCGTCAAGTCCTGGACAGGCGGGAACGGCGCGGTTTATCCGCCGGGCCAACCAGGCCGCGGAAAGATGGGGCAGTGATCGCATAGATCGCGCAGCGCCGGGTATCCAGCATGCGGCTGCGGATGCGCGGGTCAACCTCATCGATCGAATTCGCAGTCGTGATGACGGTCGGTGTATTAGACACGTAGCGGTGATTGAGAATCTGGTACAGCTTCTCGCGCGCCCACGACGTGGCGTTCTGGGTGCCAAGGTCATCCAGGATTAACATTGGCGCCGAGCGGACCTCCTCGAAAAGCTCATCGTAAGTAACATTGCTGTTCGGGCCGAAGGTCGAGCGCAGGTGGTCCAATAAATCCGGCACAACCACAAAGACCGGTTCGCGCGCGATCCCGGCGCGATAATTGGCGATGGCTGCGGCCAGGTGGGTCTTGCCGCAACCGTATGTTCCGGTAAAGACAATCCAGCCGTTTGGCTCTTCGGCAAAGGCCTGGGCGGCGCGGAAGGCCTTTTCCAGGCTCTTCTGCTCTTCCGCAGGGAGCTTTTCCAACTCACGCAGGTTAAAGTTACCAAAGGTCTGGTCGCGGTGATACTCGAGGGTCGAAAGCGGGCGGACGGTCGAATTGCCAGCCGGGTTGCGGTGGTCCGGCGCCTCAATGCGGATCACACGCACCAGTTCTGGATCGCGCAGCCTGGACTGGATGCGCCCTTCGATCTCGTCCATCGCCTGGTTGGTAGTGATCACAGTCGGCAGGCGGTTAACGTAGCGGTAGTTGAACACCTGGTAGAGTTTTTCTTCTGCCCAGGGGGTGGCGTTCTGAGTGCCCAGGTCATCCAGCACGAGCAGGTTAATGCGGCGGATTTCCTCAAAGCGGGTTTCAAAGTCCGTTTCATCGCCACCATAGGCATAACGAAGCCAATCCAGCAAATCAGGAACGGTCAGGAAGAGGGTGGGAACGCCCACGCCGACGGCAAAGTTGGCAATCGCGGCAGCCAGGTGGGTCTTGCCAACCCCATAGCTACCCAAGAGCAGCAACCAGCCGTCCAGATGCTGGGCGAAGTACTGCGCGGCTTTATGGGCTGCGTTCAGGGAACGGATTTGATCCTCCCCCATGCCAACCAGGCCGGACGTGTCGAACGTATCAAAGGTCATCGTGCGGAAAGCGTCCAGGTTGCTCAGCCGGTAAAGACGCTGGTAGGTCATCTGCACGACCTCTTTTTGGCGGCACTGGCAGATATCTACCCGGCCAAAATCAGGGTGACCGACTGGCACATCCCGGCGCACAAACCCGATCCCCCCGCACACCGGGCAGTTTGGATCGCCCAGGCTGGCGCTCCGCCGCGCAGCTTCCAGACCCTCGCGCTCAGTGTTCGATGTAGTCGGCGTATTCGCCTTCAATATACCGGCGGCGATCTTTTTCAGAGTCTCGTCGATTGGCTCCATCTCGTCCTCTTTCCTGCCAGGAACGCAAGATTGCTTCAATATACTTCCAACTGCGGGCATTATGCTGTACGGCGGCCCCAATGGCCTCCTCGATCCAATCCTGCGGGTAAGTTTGTTCGGCGTCCCGTAGCATGTCGGCGACCATGGGTGTGAGCGGGCCGATGTTCTCCTCGTACAGGCGGTAAATATTGGGCCTTTCCACGTCCAGCGAAACCGGCGGGTGCTCCTGCAGGTTCGGGCGCCACTCACCGCGCTGGATGGCCTGCACGGCAGCCCGCCCGCGCGCCGAATTGAGGAAATACAGCCGGTCCTCTGGCCCGGTCTCGGACTGCTGCACCACAAGCAGTGTGCCGCGCTGCGCCGCCCGCTCGAGCGAATCCGCCAGCGAATCGGGACCCAGGCCCTGCACAAGAAGCTCATCCCCGGCAAAGTCCTGGTAAGTCAGGTATCGCACCGGCGCCTCCAGGCGATCCAGAAACCAGAAGGCATAGAGAGTTACTTTCATCTCACCCAGGTGGTCGATTTGCGGCAGCAGTTCGCTGAAGAACGGGCCAGGGATGGGGGTGAGGTGAACCTTGCCGGGAGGAAAGCCTGAGAAAGGTGGCATAGGAACCGACCTCAACGGCGGGCAGGGGGCGGGGCGGCGTTCTCGAAGCGGGCCAGGTTGTTCAGAAAGACCAGCTCGATGCCCGGATGGGTGGGCCCATTGCGGTGCTTGCCAACGATAATCTCGGCGATGTTGGCCTTGGGGCTGTCCTTCTCCAGCGCGTCGGGACGGTGGATAAACATGACCACATCTGCATCCTGTTCAAGGCTGCCGCTTTCCCGCAAGTCCGAGAGGACAGGCCGTTTATCGGCGCGCTGCTCTACGGCGCGAGAAAGCTGAGCGCCGACCAGGACAGGGACATTGAGCTCACGGGCGAGGACTTTCAGGTTGCGGGAAATATAAGAGACTTCCTGGACGCGGTTATCGGTGCGCGTGTCGCCGGCCATCAGCTGGAGGTAATCGACAAGGATCAGGTCGAGCTCGTATTCCATGTGCAGGCGGCGGCACTTGGTGCGCAGTTGCAGGGGCGTGATGGCGGGGGTGTCATCCAGGTAGATGTGGGTGTCGGCAAGAACTTCGATGGCATGGGTAAAGAGAGGGATCTCTTCCTCGGTCAGCTTGCCGGTGCGCAGGCGCTGAGTGTCGATGCCGGTCTCCTGTGCGATGAGGCGCTGGACAAGCTGCTCGTTGGACATCTCGAGGGAGAACATGGCAATGTGTTTCTTATGGCGCTGGGCAGCGTTCTTCATCGCAGAGAGCATAAAACCGGTCTTGCCCATGCCAGGACGGCCGGCGATGATGAGGAGGTCCGACTTCTGCAATCCGCCCAGGAGCCGGTCCAGGTCAACCAGGCCGGTCGGAACGCCGAAGATCTCATCGTCGCGGCGGGAGAGCTGGTCGATGCGATCGTAAACTTCGCTGAGTACCTGCTGGATGGGCTGGAGATCGTGGCGGACTCGGCGCTCGCTGATGTTGAAGATCGACTTCTCAGCCTCATCCATGATGGTGTCGACGGTCTGCTTCTGGTCATAGGCGAGGCGGGCCAGGTCATTGGCAGCCTGGAGCATGCGGCGGCGGACGGCGTTTTCTTCAACCAGGTGCCCGTAGGCCTCCGCGTTAAGGGAGGAAGGCGTCTGATTGATAAGCGACATGATATAAGCCGGGCCGCCAACCTCAGCCAACTGGCCATGCTGCTCCAGATCCTCACAGACGGTGAGATAATCGATCGGAACGCGGCGCTCGTGCAGGCGGGTGAAGGCCTCCCAGATCCAGCGGTTGCGGACGATGTAATAATCATCCGGCTTGAGGAACTGGGCAACGCTGAAATAAGCCTCAGAGTCGATCAGAATGGAACCCAAAACAGCTTCTTCAGCCTGACGGCTGTGAGGCTGAGACTGAATGGACGAGGTGGTTACTTCATCAACAGGCGTTTCGCTCATAAGCAACCAGCCCAACCCGAGCTATTTCTTCCGCTTCGGGTCATCGTCATCGGGCTCGTCTTCGCTGGCATCATCAATATTGCCCAGGTCCAGGTTTTGTAAGAAATCCTCGAAAACCGACAGGCGTTCAGACGAGCTATCGACTTCGGACTCTGGGCCAGCGGGGCGGGTGGATGCAGCTGAGCGCTGGTTTTGCAGATCTTCCTCGGGCATCACCCCGGCCGATTCCATGACCTCGCGAGAGACGAGGATGGGAACCCGGGCGCGGGCGGCAAGGGCAAGCGCGTCAGACGGTCGCGAATCGATGGTGACGGTGCGACCATCGACCTCGACGATCAGATTGCCATAAAAAACGTCTTCCCGGAGGGAGACGATCTCGATGCGAACGAGACGAGCATTTAACGTCGCCAGGACATTTTTCAGGAGATCATGCGTCTGTGGTCGGGCCACTTCAATTTCTTGAAGCGCAATGGTGATTGCTTCGGCCTCGTACGGGCCTATCCAGATGGGTAAATAACGCTCATGATTAGCCTCACGCAGCACAACAATCCGCTGTTGGTTCGTCAGGCTTACCCGCACGCTGTCTATGACCACTTCAACCATTCTCGACATACTTCAACCTCCATCGCGGGCCATTCACGCACTTCAACCAGTGACTCGATGATCCATGAGATTATTCTAACACGGTGCCAAAAGGGATGCAACTTATCTGCCATGGTTTTGGCAGGATCATAGTTTTTTAAGGTATAATAACTCAACCTCGATAAAATTAGTTTATTAAGGTAACCACAAATCCAGTATTCAAATACCGGCTGTAGGCGAAACAACAATTCAATGTCGTTAATATAAACAGAGCGTAATTGTTTCGGTTTTGCTAAGAACCTGGGGGCAGCCAAACGGTGGCGCGATGAAAGCAAAAATTTTATTAATCGAAGGCAAACGGGCCGACCGGCCTTCTTTCGTAGCCGGGTTGACCCGCAAGGGTTTTCAAGTCGAAAACGCGGTCAATGGCAGCGAAGCCTTGAAGCGGCTGGCTGCGGCTGCACCGCACCTGATAATTATTAATGCTGCCTCCATGCGAACCAGCGGCAAGCGAATCTGCCAGTCGATCCGCTCGCGTGACCGGGACGCCCGAATTGTATTGATTGCTGATATAGAAGGCAACAATGCCATTGAGAAAGAGGACCTGGCGGATGTGGTGCTCAGCCTGCCCTTTACGCTGCAGAAGCTGTTGAACCGGATCCGGCCGCTCCTGCCGACGGACGAGGACGATTTGCTGGTCGTGGGCAGCCTGCAGCTCGACCCGGGACAGCGCTGGGTGCGAATCGGCAACCGCCAGACCAGCCTGACCCCGCGGCTGGTGGCGCTGCTGAAGATCTTAATGGAGCACCCGGGCGAAGTGATCGAGCGGGAATACCTGTTCCGGACGGTATGGGATACAGCTTACACCGAAGATACGCGCACGCTGGATGTGCACGTGAGCTGGCTGCGGCGGGCGGTCGAGGAAGACCCGCGCAATCCCCAGCATATTAAGACCGTCCGGGGGGTTGGCTACCGGCTGGATATGGACGAGGCGGGATAGGAAATCCCGGGCGGGATAGGAAATCCCAAAGCGTGAGAGAGTCCTGGCATCTCCCCTTCCACAGAGGGGCCTATAAGAACCTAAATCAGGCCCGAGACGAGCGCCAGCAGCAAACCGCCAGCGATGACACTGCCCAACTGGCCCGCAGTGTTTGATCCCATCGCATGCATGAGAATGAAGTTCTCAAAGTCCTCATCCTGGGCGACCCGCGCCGAAAGACGGCCTGCCATGGGAAAAGCGCTGATGCCGCAGGCGCCAATCAAGGGGTTCACCTTGCCGCCGGTGACAAAGGCCATGAGCTTGCCAAAGAGCAGGCCGGCGACCGTATCGAGGACAAAAGCCAACGCACCAAGCACCAGAATGCCCAGCGTAGCCCAGCGCAGGAAGCTGTCAGCGGTCATGGTAGAACCGATTGCCAGGCCGAGGAAGAGGGTGGCAATATTGACAATCTCGTTCTGGGCAGCTTTGCTGAGCCGGTCGACGACGCCGCTCTCTTTGAGCAGGTTGCCAAGCATAAGGGTGGCAATGAGGGGCGCGGCATCCGGGGCAATCAGGCTGACGACAATTGTGACGATGAGGGGGAAAAGGATGACAGCGCGATGGGAAACGGGCCGGGGGGCATATTTCATGCGAATTAAACGCTCTTTGCGGGTGGTTAGCAGGCGCATGATCGGCGGCTGGATGATGGGCACCAGGCTCATATAGGAATAAGCGGCGACGGCGATGGGGCCGAGCATCTCAGGGGCGAGCTTGGAAGAAACAAAGATGGCAGTTGGACCATCAATGGCGCCGATGATGCCAATAGAGGCGGCCTGGTTGAGCGGGTAGCCGATGAGCGTAGCCAGGATCAAGACACCATAGATGCCAAATTGGCCTGCCGCGCCAAGGAGGACCATCTCCGGCATGGCCAGGAGTGGTCGAAAATCAATCATCGCGCCAACACCGACAAAAATCAAGAGGGGAAACAGTTCGGTACGGATCCCGGCCTCATACAGCCAGTACATGAGTCCGCCAGGCTGGTCCGCAGACATCCCCAGGTTGGCAATAACGCAGCCAAAACCAATCGGCAGGAGCAGGACGGGCTCATACTCTTTGACGACCGCCAGGGCAATGAGGATCAGCCCAACAACGATCATCAAAGCATTCCCCCAGGTAAATTCAGTAAAGCCTCGGCCAACCTGATCGAGAAGCGTCGAAAAATCCATACCGGACTCCTCAGCCAGCGTACTTAAAGAGAGCCTGCCCGTGGCGGACCTGGTCGCCAGGGCTGATAAACACCTCGCCAATGACCCCGGTGCGGTTGGCGCGAATGATATTCTTCATTTTCATAGCCTCGAGCACACACAGTTCCTGGCCAACCGCCACCGTGTCACCCGGCCTGACGCTGACAGACAGGATTACACCTGGGATAGGAGCAGGGACCGCGGCAGCCGGAAGAGCGTCGGCGGGTTTTTCGACCGGTGCCGGGGACGCGGAAACGGCGGGAGGGAGTTGGGCCGGGCTCTCTGATTTCGCCTGAAACGCAGAAGTTTGCCCGGGGTGTACTTCATCCGATCCGGCAGGCCAGACTTCGAAGGTCTCGCCGGCGACGGTAGCCAGCACGGGCCTAGCGTCTAGATTGCCGACCTCAACTTCAAACAGTTGTTCATCGATTTTGACCCGAACTTTCATTGTTTACCTCCTGCGCGCGGATTCGCCTGCCGGGCAAACAGGCCGGCCCGGTGTACAGCCAGCCAGGGGCTGATCGTTTCGGGCGGAGGCGGGGCAGCAGCGCGCTGGCGCTGTGCCAGCGCCATGGCTACCGCGACAGCCGCAGCCTTTCGTTTACGGTCACGCCCAGGCACGGCCTGGGGGCCAGCAAGCGGTTGGGCTACCGGTGCCCGCTCGCTTTGGACCGCCCGCTCGCTCGGGAGCGCCCGCTCGCTTTGGAGCGCCCGCTCCTCAGTGCGTTCACCGGTCAGTCGCACGAGCAGGGCCATCAAGCCCCACAGGAACAGGATGACCAGAAAAACCATCCCCATCCCAACCAGTGTGATCCATAACGCATTTGCCATTGGCCTGGTCTCCTGTGATTTAGACGGGTATATTGCCGTGTTTGCGGGTGGGAGAAGGGGCGTACTTCTGGCGAAGCATCGTCAGCGCAGCGATCAGGCGCGGGCGCGTCTCGCATGGCTCGATAACGTCATCGACAGCGCCTGCGCCAGCCGCTTTGTAGGGATTGAGGAACTGTTGGCGGTACTCGGCAACCAGCCGGCTGTGCTCAGCGACCGGATCAGCAGCAGCCTCGATCTGCTTGCGATAGAGGATATTGACCGCGCCTTCGGGTCCCATGACGGCGATTTCAGCACTGGGCCAGGCCAGGTTCACATCGGTTCCCAGGTATTTACTGCTCATGACAACGTACGCGCCGCCATAGGCCTTGCGGGTGATGACACACACCTTCGGAACGGTGGCTTCAGAATAGGCAAAGAGAACCTTGGCGCCGTGGCGGATGATTCCGCGGTGCTCCTGGTCTACACCCGGAAGAAAACCTGGCGAATCGACCAGGGTAACGATCGGGATGTTGTAACAATCACACAGGCGAACAAAGCGGGTGATCTTGTCGGCGGCGTTGATGTCAATCACCCCGGCCATAACCGATGGCTCCTGGGCAACGATGCCAACCGGGTGACCCGCCAGGCGGGCCAGGCCAACGACCGCATTGCCAGCATAACCGGCCTGAAGCTCGAGGAAAGAACCCAGGTCAACCACCCGCCAGATCGCTTCGTGCATGCTGTAGGGGGCAGTCGGGTCAAGAGGGACTAGATGGTTGAGCGCCTCATCCATGCGAGCCGGATCGTCCGTGGAGGGTTGGAAAGGCGGATTCTCAACGTGGTTGGAGGGGAGATAATCTAACACCCGGCGGCAGAGGGCAATTGCCTCCTGATCAGAGGGAGCGGTGAAATGGGTGGTGCCGCTGACAGCCAGGTGAACGTTGGCGCCGCCAAGGTTCTCAAAATCCACCACCTCGCCGGTGACGGTTTTAATCACGTCTGGGCCGGTGAGGAACATGTAAGAGGTCTTTTCGACCATGATGAGGATATCGGTAAGCGCGGGAGAGTAAGCCGCGCCGCCGGCGCAGGGACCCAGCATGATACTGATCTGGGGGACGATGCCAGAATACTGGGCGTTGCGGCGGAAGACTTCCCCATAGCCGCCCAGGGAGTGGACGGCTTCCTGGATGCGAGCGCCGCCAGAATCGATCAGGCCGATGATGGGGGCCCCGGAGCGAACCGCCATATCCATGACGCGGCAGATTTTGCGGCTGTGAACTTCACCAAGGGCGCCGCCCAGGACGGTGAAATCCTGGGCATAGACGAAGACAGTGCGCCCGGCGATGGCTCCATAGCCAACCACAACGCCGTCCCCGGCGGTGCGCTCCATAGGGAGGTTGTCCTGGTCGCCAAGGGTCATGGCAAAAGCTTCCAACTCTTGAAACGTCCCCGGGTCAAGCAGCAAGTCAAGGCGCTCGCGGGCAGTGAGCTTTCCCCGGGCATGCTGGCGGGCAGCCCGCTCGGGACCGCCGCCCTGGAGGACGGTATCGCGCATGGCGCGCAGCTCGAGAATTCGCGGATCTTCTTCGGGCATGGTGCTCCTATCATGAAGACGAAATATGAGCGGCCTGGTGAACTCCGATCAGGATACCGGTAAAAAAAAACACCCGATACTAAAACATTGTAATCGCAATGGGAGACAAGGCGGTTTGAAAAACGTACTGATTTCGGCTGATTTTTGTCCTGAGATCGAGCCGGGATAAATAAAAACGGGCGCGGGCCAGGCGGCCAACGCCCAATTTCAATATCCACGCGGCGATTTTTAATTGGAGAGGGCGCGGGCGATGGCGACGGCGCGGCTGGCATCCGGCGCGTATCCATCCGCACCAATCTGCCTGGCAAAGTTATCGGTAACGGGAGCGCCGCCGATCATCACTTTGACTTTTTCGCGCAGGCCGGCTTCTTCCAGGGCGGTAATCGTGGCCTTCATGTTAACCATGGTTGTCGTCAGCAGGGCGGACATGGCGACAATGTTTGCGCCCGTCTCGCGCACGGCGGCGATGTACTTCTCCGGGGTAACGTCCGAGCCAAGGTCAGTGACCTGGAAACCGGCGCCCTCTAGCATGAGGCTTACCAGGTTCTTACCGATGTCATGCAGGTCACCCTTGACGGTACCAATAACGACACTACCCGCGTACTTGACATCGGCCTGCTGGAGATAAGGCTTCAAGGTGGCCATGGCGCCTTTCATAGCGCGGGCCGAGATGAGCATTTCGGGGACGAAATATTCACCTTCTTCAAACAGGCGCCCAACCTCAGCCATCGCAGGGATGAGAGCCTCGTTGAGAATGTCAGAAGCACCGATCCCGCTGCTGAGGGCTTCCTGGACGTTCTTCTGGACTGAAGCGTTATCGCCTTCGACAACGCCGTCATAAATTGTCTTTAACTTCTCGTCCATGTATTGTGACTCCTTTGAAAAAAACGACAGATGAATTGCCTACCACAGCCAGGATTAATTATAGCAAGGTTCTGAGATTTGTGACCTATCAATTGACAACGGTATCAATATTGGCATACAAACCAGCATTCCCACAGATTTTTCACCATTCAAGCCGGCAACTGGGAGGTATCCGCGGAAAAATACATGGCCTCGACAAACTGGGGGGTGAAACCAGGATGGGTGGTCAGTTCGATATAAGTCACCCGGTCGACAATGCGGGTGGTCTCGGCCCGGCAGACCCGAGAGATCAACATTTCCTTGGCGCCCACGCCGGCAGCGTTACCGATCTGGTGATAACGCTCGAGCGGAATGACCGGAAACATGCCGATCCGCAAAGCGCTGGCCAGGTCGAGGTGCGTTCCAAATGCCCCGGCGATGATGAAATTGTCAATCGCTTCCGGCGGAATGGCAGCCTCCTGAAGCAGGAGGTTGATCCCGGCCCGGATGGCGCCCTTGGCGAGCTGGATCTCGTTGACATCTTTGCGCGTGACAACAATCTCCCGACCATGCCCGGTCTCCTCAGGGCTGGCAAGGATGTACTCAGCCTGTCGGCCGCGGGTGCGGACTCTCTCGCTGACCGGGCGGAGTACGCCACGCTCATCGATGATGCCAGCTTCGAGCATCTGTGCCACAGCAGTGAGGATCCCGGAGCCACAGATGCCAACCGGGGGCGTGTTGGCGATGGTGGTAAGATGGACCTGCGCTGGATCAATCCGAACGCGGTCAATGGCGCCAGGGGCGGCGCGCATACCATCCCGGATATGCGCGCCCTCGAAAGCGGGGCCGGAAGCGGTGGAACAGGAGTAAATACGGCCGCGGTAGGTCAGGCTGATTTCGGTATTGGTACCAATATCGACGAGCAGGGCTGTGGCGCCGTTTGAGTCGGCGGCAGGACTGCCGGCGGCGCAGGCGCCATCGGAGGCAGGCATGCTGCCCAGTGACCGGGCCGCCAGAAGCGCAGAAACATGATCGGCGCCAACGTAACCGGCGATATTGGCAGGCATAAAGACGCGCGCGCCCGGGGCAGCGGTAAGGCCGATTTCACCGGCAGCAAACTCAAGGGGCGCGCTGGCAACAGGCACATACGGGGCGGCGCCAAGCTGCTCAACAGGCAGCCCGGTGAAAAGGTGATGCATGGCCGTGTTGCCGACAGCGGTCACGTCAACAATCTGATCGGGGATGAGGTTGTGCTCGCGGAAGAATTCAGCCAGGGCCTGATTGATCGAATCGACCAGGCGAGCCTGGAGGAGAAAACGGTTTTCCTCGCTGCGGTTGGCAAAGGCAATCCGGCTGACGACGTCCTCGCCATAAGCAATCTGGGGATTCATGACGCCGGTCCGGGTAAGGGTGGCGCCGGTCGCCAGGTCCACCAGATATAGGGCAAGCTTGGTGGAGCCGAGGTCCATGGCCAGGCCAAGGAGGGGCTGGCCAATGGGCAAAATGGAAACCAGGTCCGAGAATCCACCGTCAGGGCGAACAGCGATCCTGGCCTGCCAGCCAGAACGGCGCAGTTCCCTGGAAAGGCGCGTAAACATCGCCAGGCTGGCGCGGAGAGGGCCATGCCCCAGCCGCTCGAGGGCCTCGTCAACGCGAGCCAGGTCAGATCGCAGATCATCGAGGGTAGGCTGCTCGAGGACAAGGTCAATCGGTATAACAGCAGGCCGGAGGATGACGGCTGAGGTGGATGCGTCGCCGATGCTTCCGCGACCGTCAACCTGCATTTGCTGGACCGCAGTAAGAGAGTCGGGCGGAATCTCCAGGCGGACATCGCCGAGGGGCACTGTCTGGCAGGCCAGGCGGTAGCCGGCGGCGACCTGGGCCGGGTCGAGAGACTCCTCCTCGGTCAGTGAAAGCGGGGTGACGCGCCCGCTGGCGATGCGGACGCGGCAGGTAGCACAGATGCCAACGCCCCCGCAGGAAGCAACCAGGTCAACGCCGGCTTTTTGAGCAGCCTCAAGGAGGTTCGTGCCAGGGTCGACTTCGACACGGCGCCCAATGGGCTGAAGTTCAACGATAATTTTTTTCGATACGCCAGGCATGGTAACAATATTTTCCAGACAAAGCAGTTTACATACCAGTACTAAGGACGGCGGTCTTTTACAACCCCGGCGATAGCTCGTAAGTGTTCCGGAGAAGTGCCGCAGCACCCGCCGATCAGGCGGGCGCCAGCTTCGATCCACAGAGGAACCTGACCGGCCATGATCTCAGGGGTGACATCGTAGTGAAGGGCGCCGGCCTCATCGGTGCGAGGAAGGCCAGCGTTGGGTTTGAACCAGATAGGTAGGTCCGTAGCCTGGCGCAGTTCATGAAGGGCCTTGAGGTTGTCTTCGAGGCTGCGACCGCAATTGATGCCCAGGGCCGCCACCCCCTGATCCGCCAGTGCGAGGGCCATCTGGGCCGGTTTAACGCCCATCATGGTGCGAGCGCCGCGATCGTAGCTGAAGGAGCACACCAGGGGTAAATCCGTGACGGTGCGTACACCACGAACAGCGGCGAGTGCTTCGGTCAGGTCAAACTGGGTTTCGACGACGAGCAGGTCGACGCCGGCGGCGCTTAAAACCTGGGCCTGTTCGGCGTAGTAGCGCTCTGCATCTTCCTCACTCAACAAGCCGTATGGCTGGAGCATCTCGCCCAGGGGGCCAAGACTGCCAGCCGCCAGAGTCGGTGTGCCCTGGATAACTTCACGAAGCAGTTCAACGGCGCGGCGGTTGGTCTCTTCGAAACGGTCGGCCAGGCCGGCATGCCCAAGGTGAAGACGAGAACTGCCAAACGTGTTGGTGAGGAGAAGATCCGACCCGGCCGCCAGAAAATCAGCGTGCAGCTGGCGCACAGCAGCGGGGTTGTCGAGTACCCATACGTCGGAGGGCATGCCCGTTGGGAGGCCGCGGCGTTGGAGGTTGGTGCCGGTGGCGCCATCCAAAACAAGGATTTCGCCAGCGTTCAGGCGGTCAAGGAAAGGGTTGGAGGTCATAAAACGTTCTCCGTCTGACGGAACAGGTTTCCAGTAAGTATATCTTAAAAAGCCGCCCGCACATTTTCTGTTTTCCGCAGGGAAAACCTGGTCGATCAGGCAACCTGGCGTTCGACAAAAGCAGACAGGTCCGCTGAAACCTGGCGGTGATAGAGGGCCGAAGTGACATGACCGCAGGGGTACCAGTGGATCTGCGGCCTGTCCCAGGCCGACCACAGGCGGCGGACATTAGCCGGGGTGACAATCTCATCATACTCGGCGCCCAATAAGACAATGCGGCTGCGGTCGATGACAGGCTGCCAGTTGCCAGGGCCGAGGAGGGCCCACCAGCGCTCAAGCTGGTCAAGGGTCAGGCCGCCCTGCTGAAGCTGGCGGCGAATCTTGCCGCTCTGGTAGCCATCCCAGGGAATGCGGGCAAGCGAGGCGCCGCCCAGGATGGAAACAAGGGCGCGCGGGCGGGGGTCAACGACTGTAGTCATGCAGGCGGTATAAGCGCCCAGGCTGATCCCGGCCAGAATCACGGGCAGACCCTTGACCTGCTCGATCCAGGTAATCAGACTGCGAACATCCATCACACCCTGGCGAAAGGCCATCGCGGTCTGTGCGACGCCGGCGTTAAGCGAGTGCTGGCCAGAATAAGAGCCGGCCGGGGTGCGCAGCATGTGATAAGGAAGATTCAAGTAGTAGATATCGAAACCGGCGCGAATGGCTGAGCGGGCATACCACAACAGGGGAAAGAGGGTAGCGCGGGTCATCATGTGGCCATGCAGGAAGATAATAGCCGCCTGGGCCTGGCCGGCGAGATGCAGGTCAGCCAGGCCGTGAACGGTGTTGTTTTCAGGGTGAGGCGAAGGATAAGGGCTTGGAAAGCAAAAACGGGCCAGGCGCTCCCCACCGGCTTCCGCCAAAGGCCGAAACTCGAGGTCAGGGGCTTCTTCGGGAATCGCGTAAAAATCACCCGGACTCGCCCCAGACCAAGTTTCCCAGGTTCCATCGGGGGCACGGAAAGGGTTAGCGGCGCGAGCAGTGCGGATGGCGTAGCCAAGCTCTATTAGTTTTTCGGCCAGATGGGTGACAACGCGGTTCATTGTTAGCCTCATGGATACCGCTAAAGCCTGGGGCTGCCCAAAACAAAGTTTGGACAGCCTCGTGCCGGTAAACAAAGAATGATTGCTCTTCTTCCCCAACCGCGCGGTCAAAAGGGCCGGGGCGGCAGACGCTCCGCCTACGGGAGATAAAGAACTGCCCGAGCAGCCAGGTTAAACAAAGTGCCGGGCACAAAGGCCAGCAGGACGACGGCAGCCGCGGAGGCAATTGTAACCAGGTTAAGCCAGTTATCCTGCCGGGCGACAGGCTCACCCGGGCGCATGTACATCACCACCAGAACACGCAGGTAGTAGTAAGCCGATAGGAGCGAGGTCAGGACGCCGATAATGGCCAGGCCAATGGCGCCGCTTTGGACGGCAGCCTGGAAGATATAGAACTTCCCCCAGAAGCCAAGCGTGAGCGGAATGCCGGTGAACGAGAACATGGCAGCCATCATAGCGACCCCCAGCCAGGGGTACTTGCGGCCAAGTCCGGCGTAATCTTGCAGGTCGAGCCCACGGCCTTCGCGCTGTTCGACGGCGATGACGACACCCCAGGCAGCAAAACTGGCAAAGCCATAACCGACCAGGTAGAAGAAGATGGCGCCGATGGCATTGCCGACCAGTTCGCCATTGCCATAAGGGATAAAAGCCATCAGGAGGTAGCCGACGTGGGCAATGGAAGAATATGCCAGAAGGCGCTTCAGGTCGGTTTGAACAATCGCCAGCAGGTTGCCCGTAAACATCGTCAGAGCAGCGATGGCCCACAAGATCGGCTGGAGGGCCTGGGCCAGGGTGGGAAACGCAATGATAAAGATGCGCAGAAGCGCAGCCAGACCGGCCACCTTGACCGTGACGGACATCCAGGCCGTCACCGGGGTGGGCGAACCCTGGTAGACATCGGGGGTCCACATGTGGAAGGGCACGGCAGAGACTTTGAAACCAATCCCAACCAGGATCAGGGCCGCGCCGATCAAAAGAAGGCCAGAATCGGCGGCGAGGCCGGTGGACGAACTGCCAACTGTCCCTCCGGCGCGGATGACCTCAACAACGGCGGGCAGGGAGGTGGCGCCGGATGCGCCGTACACCAGCGCGACGCCATACAGGAAGAATGCAGATGCGAAAGTACCCAGCAAGAAGTATTTAAGGGCTGCCTCAAGCGAGCGCCCCTCCGGGTGAGCAAAGCCGGCCAGAACGTAGAGAGGAATGGAAATCAGCTCGAGAGCCAGGAAAATCAGGATCAGGTCGCAGGCCTGAACCATGAGGAGCATACCGGCGGTGGACACGAGCAGAAAAACGTAATACTCGCCGCGCTCGATGCCGGTGCGGCGGAGGTAATCAAAGGAGAGTGCGACGCCGAGTAGGCCGCTGGCCAGGATGAGGATGCTGGCAAAGGAAGCAAAACCATCCAGGATGGCCATGCAGCCAAAGCCGGGCCGGAGGTCCGACCGCCCGGTGAGGGCCAGGCTGGCGCCGAGGGAGGCCGCCAGGCCGAGCGCGGCGAGCATGGCAGTGATCCCCTTACGGCCACGAGGAACAAAGAGATCGGCGACAAGGAGGAGAATGGCCCAGGCCACCAGGATAAGGACGGGGAGGATGGTAAACAAGTCGTTTAGAGTCATGGGCGCCTGCCTCCTTAGTGGACCGCCATAGAAGCCGACTGAACCAGAGACAGGAGGTGCTGGACGGTCGGGTCAATGAGGTTGAAGAATGGCTTGGGATACAAGCCAATCCAGAAGATAAGGATAAGAAGGGGAAGAAGGACAAGGACCTCGCGCAGGGAGATATCAGAATGCGGATGCTCACCTGAAGAGGACTTGGGCGGGCCAAAGAAAACCTTCTCGAACATAAAGAAGAGGTAGACCGCAGCGAGAATTACCCCAAGCGTAGCCGCGCCGGTGAACCAGTAGGCGGGGAGCCCGGTGCCGCCAATGGCGGCAGAGCCGAAGGCGCCCAGCAGAATAGAGAATTCACCGACAAAGCCGTTCAGGCCGGGCAGCCCAACCGAGGAAAGGGTGACGATAAGCGCAAGGGGCGCGAGGACGGGCATGATCTTCCATAAGCCACCGAAGGCAGCCAGGTCACGGGTATGCCAGCGCTCATAGAGCATCCCAACAATTAGAAACAGGGCACCGGTGCTGAGGCCGTGATTGACAGACTGTAGGATGGCGCCTGAAAGGCCCTGCGGAGTGAGGGCAAAAATACCAAGCATGACAAAACCGAGGTGAGAAACAGAAGAATAGGCGACCAGCTTCTTCACGTCGCGCTGGGAATAAGAGACGAACGCGCCGTACAGGATGCCAATGACGGCAAGGAGAGCCATCCAGGGAGCCGCCTGGATGGAAACCTCAGGGAAGAGCGGGAGATTGAAGCGCAGGAAGCCGTAAGTGCCCATTTTTAGGAGAACGCCGGCCAGAATGACCGACCCGGCAGTCGGAGCTTCGACGTGCGCATCCGGCAGCCAGGTATGGAAAGGCCACATCGGGACCTTGATCGCAAAAGCGGATGCGAAAGCGAGGAAAAGCCAGAGCGCCGCCGGGGCAAAGATGCTGCGCTCAGCGATAAGCTCGGGCAGGTAGAAGGTTCCAGCCTGGATACCCATGTAGAGAATGGCGATGAGCATCAAGACTGAGCCAGACATG
Source organism: uncultured Anaerolineaceae bacterium (assembly GCA_964490575.1). Taxonomy (GTDB): domain Bacteria; phylum Chloroflexota; class Anaerolineae; order Anaerolineales; family Anaerolineaceae; genus DSYU01. The sequence goes on from CAZBDC010000012.1 coordinate 35,092, forward strand.
GTAAAGATAAAGAATTTAATGGCAGCGTAAACGCGGCGCTCGCCGCCCCACATACCAATCAGGAAGTACATGGGAACGAGGGTAAGCTCCCAGAAGACAAAGAAGAGGACCAGGTCCGTGGCCAGAAAAACGCCCAGCATTCCGGTCTCGAGGAGGAGGAAGAAGAGCATGAAGCCCTTGACGCGCTCCTGGACAGCCTCCCAGGTGGAGAGGATGGAGATGGGAGTGAGAAGCGTTGTCAGAAGGACCATCATCAGGCTGAGACCGTCGATCCCCATGCCAAGGCGGATAAAAGTATCCGAGCCAGCGATGGCTGTGGATGACGCCCAGAAAAGATCCGTGGTCAGTTGGAGATTACCGACCGGTTGGAAGAGGGCCAGGATCCAGAGAGAGATCGCAAAGGTAACCAGGGAAGTGAGAAGGGCCGTCCAACGGATGGCAGTCTTCATCTCAGGGCGCATAAATGCAATGAGGATGAAGCCGAGCATGGGGAAGAGGGTTACCAGGAGAAGGGGCGAAAGCCCACCGAGATCAGTCATAGTTTACCTCATCTGCCAGAAAATCAGGTAGCTCATGATGGCGACGACCCCAATCAACAGGACGAGGGCGTAGGAACGAACAAAGCCATTCTGGATTCGGCGCAGGAACTGGGCGGTGGATTGGGCGAGATAACCAAAGCCGTTGACAATCCCATCGATCAGGCCCTGGTCGATGGGATTGGCGAGGAAACGAGCCAGGCCATCATACCCGCGCACAAAAGTCGCGTGATAAATTTCATCGACCCACCATTTGCGGTTGAGCGCGCGGAAGAGCCCGGGCGCGCGCCCGGGGAAGGGATCGGCGTTCTGAGGGCGGGCGGCGATCCTGCGGCCATAAACCGCCCAGGCCAGACCAAGCCCGATCAGCGAAAGAAGCAAAGCAAAACCGGCCAGGAGGATGTTAAAGGACACCGCATGGATTGAATGAATGGTGTGCTCAAGCCAGTGCTCAAGCGTGTAGATGCCTGGCAGGTTGAGCGCGCCTCCCAGAGCAGAGAGAAGGGCGAGGAGGATGAGAGGAACGGTGACAATGGGCGGGTTTTCGCTGGCGGCGCCGGCTGCGCGGGTGCGCGGGGCGGCAGCAAAAACCATGAAGAACTGGCGGCCCATGTAAAAGGCAGTCAGAAGGGCAGTAAAGGCGAGGATGATGAAGATGGCAGGATTGCTCTCAAAAGCAGCGGCCAGGATCTCATCTTTGGAGAAAAAGCCGGAGAACGGGGCAATGCCGGCAATCGCCAGCACGCCAACCAGGAAAACCCAATAGGTGACCGGCATCTTTGTGCGCAGCCCGCCCATGTTGCGCATGTCTTGGGGATCAAAGTCGTGACCCGAACCATGGTCATGCCCGCCGCCATGACCGTGGCCGTAAGCTGCCTCCTGGCCACGCTCCATACCCAGAATGACGGAGCCAGCCGCCAGGAAGAGGAGCGCCTTGAAAAAGGCATGCGTTACCAGGTGGAACATGCCAGCGACATAAGCGCCCATTCCGACCGCCGCAACCATGAAACCAAGCTGGCTGATGGTCGAGTAAGCCAGGACGCGCTTGATATCGAACTGGCCGAGGGCGATGGTCGCGGCAAACAGGGCAGTCAGGGTGCCTACCCAGGCAACTGCACCCTGGGCGGCGGGGACGGTCTCAAAGAGCGGGTAGGAACGGGCAACCAGGTAAACGCCGGCCGTAACCATCGTGGCGGCATGGATCAGGGCTGAAACGGGGGTAGGGCCTGCCATGGCATCTGGAAGCCATACAAAGAGGGGAACCTGGGCCGATTTGCCGGTGACACCCAGGAGCATAAAGAGCGTGATCGCCAAAATGACGGCCGAAGAGGCAGCCGCGACCACCGCCGCCTGCTCGAAGACGATATTGAAATCGAATGATCCAAAGTTCCAGAAGAGGAGGAACAGGGCAATCAGCAGTCCAAAGTCACCGATGCGGTTTACGATGAAGGCCTTTTTGGCAGCCTGGGCATTGGCAATGCCGCCGGCGCCTTTATCGAACCAGAAGCCGATCAGCAGGTAAGAACAGAGCCCGACACCCTCCCAACCAACAAACAGCATCAGGTAGTTGTCGGCGCTGACCAGGACCATCATCATGGCGATGAAAAGGTTCATGTAGACGAAGAAGCGGCGGAAACGCCCGGGATCGCCATTGTGGCGAACGTCCTCGTGCATGTAACCGATGGCATAGATGTGGATCAGGGTGCCAACGCCGGCAACGGCCAGCATCATCGTGACGGAAAGCGTATCCACCCGGAAGGCCCAGCTGACCGTCAGCGGGCCAAGGACGATCCACTCGAGGAAGGGGACGCTGACCGGTTCCGGCTCACCCGACAACCCAACAGCCAGCAGAACCGCCACCACAAAGGAACCGGCGGATGCCAGGCTGGCCAGCCAGCCAACCCCCTTCTCCCCCAGCCACTTCCCTACCAGGATATTCAGAAGAATGCCGATGACCGGGAGGAAAACGACCCAGGGGACCAGTGTGACATAACCCACTGCGCGGCTTGCTTCTTGTAACAACATAAACCCTCCCTTCCAGGCAGCGGCTAGCCCTTGAGGCTGCTTAGCTCATCCATATCGATATTGCGCCGGTGGCGGAAAATCTCCACCATCAGCGCCAGGCCAATTGCCACTTCAGCCGCAGCAACCGTCATCACGAAGAATACCGACAGCTGACCGGTCATGTTGCCATACATTCGAGCGAAGGTGACGAAAGCCAGGTTGCCGGCATTAAACATCAACTCTAGCGACATAAAAATTACCAGCGCGTTGCGGCGCAGCAGAACCCCCATCACGCCGATCACGAACAGGATCGCGGACAATGCCAGGTAATAGGTGACTGGAACCATGCGATTGAAACTCCTATCCAGAAGATGATGGGTTGGAATCTTCTTCCCTGGCTGCCCGGTCCAATTCCCGCAGGGTGCGGGCCGGGCTGGGGCGCTCTGGCTTGGCAAGGACGATAGCGCCCACTGTAGCTGTCAACAAGATGACGCCGGTAACCTCAAAGGGAAGCATAAACTGGGTAAAAAGAATTTCCCCAATCGCGCGCGGCGCGCCAAAATCAGCCGGGGGTGTAGTCACAACAGGCAGCTGGCTGGTCCACTTGAAGAGCTGATAAGCGAACTCAGCAGCCAGGATCAGCCCGAGCGGGATCGCCACCAACGGCTGCCATCGCAGGCCGTCCGAATCGGGAAGATGCTCCGCGCCTAATAGCATGATCACGAACAAAAAGAGGACCATGATTGAACCGGCATATACGGTAATCTGGGAAAGCGAGATAAACGGCGCGCCCAGGATCAGGTATATCACGGCCACCGTGGCAAAATTCAGCACCAGGAATAAAGCCGCGTAAAGGGCATTCCGGCTGAGCAGCATCCCGATAGCCGTTCCGATTGCAACCGCGGCCAGGATGAAAAAGACGACTGGCAGACCTGGCATCCTCCCCTCCTGTGGAAAAAGAATGCTCCTGACCGGCGCAGGAACGACCCCACGCCCGCCAGGCAGGGAAACTACTGGTCAGGGTCCTGCATGATAGGGACCGACTTGGTGAACTTACCCGGCTCAGTAACCTGCGGGGTGGTCTTGCCCTGCGGGCCAACCGGTTCAAGCAGCATTTCTTTCGGGTAGATCGAACTCTGCCGATCATAATACGAAAGCTCATACTGGTCGCGCAGGACGATCGCCTCCGTCGGGCAGGCGTCCTCGCAAAAACCGCAGAAGATGCAACGGAGCATATTGATTTCATACACGCGCGCATAGCGCTCACCAGGCGAGTATCGCTCGGCATCCGTGTTTTCCGCCGCTTCGACGAAAATCGCATCCGCCGGGCAGGCCGCTGCGCACAGCGAACAACCAATGCACTTTTCCAGCCCGTTGTCGTAGCGCATCAAGACATGTCGCCCGCGGAAACGCTGGCGGACGGGGCGCTTCTCCTCCGGGTACGAAATCGTTATCGATTTCGAGAAGAACTCTTTTAAGGTTTGAGATAGCCCTTTTAGCATCGGGTGTTTAGCCTCCTACCAGTAGTACCACAGCGGCGGTGACCAGCGCGCTCAGCAGAGCCAGGGGGAAGGTAACCTTCCAACCAAAGGCCATCAGCCGGTCATAGCGGATGCGCGGCAGAGTCGAACGCAGCCACACGAAAACGAACAGGCTGAACAATACCTTGACCGCCAGGATGAGCGGGCCGGCATACAGGAGCGGCGTCTCAAGCCAGGGGACCGCTTCCACCAGCACGCCCTGGAATGGCAGGTAATAACCACCCAGGAACAGTGAGGCGGCAATCATTGAAACCGCGACCATTTTGATATACTCCGCCATGAAAAACAGGGCAAATTTCATTCCCGAATACTCGGTATGGTACCCGGCGGTCAGTTCCTGTTCGGCCTCGGGCATATCGAACGGCGCGCGGTTGGTCTCCGCCAGGATCGAGAGGTAGAAAATAAATCCCGCGACCGGGTTCAAGAAACCATACCAGACGTTCTTCTGACCTTCGACGATATCGACCAGGCTCATCGAGCCCGCCAGCATGACGGGCACAATAAAGCAGAAGCCCATCGCGATTTCATAGCTGATCATCTGAGCCGTAGAGCGCAGCCCGCCCAGGGTGGCATACTTGTTATTGGAAGACCAGCCCGCCAGGGTGATGCCATAAACCGAGATCGAGGTGACGGCCATCAGATAAAGCACGCCGACATTCAGGTCAACCAGGTAAAGCGGAATGGTCCGGCCAAACAGCGTGATTGTCCCGCCCCAGGGCACCACCGCCGTGATGATCAAGGCCGGGATAACCGTGATGATCGGCGCCAGGATGAAAATGATCTTATCCGCTTTATCCGGGATCAGCTCTTCCTTGAAGATCAGCTTGACCGCATCGGCGATGGGCTGCAGCAGGCCCTGCGGTCCGGCCCGGTTTGGCCCAATCCGGTTCTGAAAACGCGCGATCAGGCGGCGCTCATACAGAGTCACGTAGGCGAATCCGGCCGTCAGCGAAAGCAGGATGATCAGCGACTTTATGACCCATTCTAAAATCATACCAGGTTCCATACATCCACCTCTCAATCCCCGTTGGCAGAAGCAGAAGTCTCACCGCTCGCAGGCAGAGAAACCCCGACTTCTGGCAGGCGTTGAAGTTTTACCGCCCGAGGGGCGGAGATGGGCACGCCGGCGCTTCGCGGGACCAGACCGGCGCCTTCTGGGATCGTTTCATCCAATTTGACGGTCACCTCAACCGGGCCATACGGGAGAGCCAGGGCGATCCGCTCGTCAGATTCAACCCGCAGGCCGGCTGCGGTGCTGGGGTTCAGCCAGACCTCCGGCCGCGCCATTCGCTCGTGCAGCAGATGAGTAGGCAGCACCGTCGTCCCCCGGTCATACAATCGGGTGACCGGTACAAGCCAGATCTCCCCAGGCTGGCGCCGCAACGCCGGCGGGGCCACTTGAGCATCCCCCACACTTTGGTCATTATCTGCGGAGCTCTGCAATGGAAGCTGGACGCCCAACCCGTGCCGGTTGTGATACGAAGTTCCACCGTAGAACAGGTCTTCGCGGTGAACAATCGGCCACTGCTCGTGGACCGCGGCCAGCTTCGGATAGCTTATTCCGGCATAATCTGGGGCCTCGCTGGCAATTTGCAGCATAACCAGCGCGGCGGCCCAGCCTTCGACTGCGTGCCCCAGGCGCTGTGCCAGGTCGGCCGTGATGCGAAAATCTGGGCGGGGGCCTGGCAGCGGCGCCACAGCCGGGTAAAAGCGCTGCACACGCCGCTCACCGGAGGTGAAACTGCCCTCACGCTCGATAAAGCTCTGTACAGGCAGGACCAGGTCGGCCTGGCGAGCCGTCTCGGTCAAGAACAGTTCCTGAACAATCACAAATTCCGCGCGGTCCAGCGCCTCAGCCAGGGCAGGGTCATCGCCGGCCGGGTCGGCTGCGGCGATGTACACCACCCCGGCTCCAGCCAGCAGGCCCGCCAGGTCATCCGCAGGGGCAAAGCCCATATCAAAGGCGCCCTGCAGGTTCGCTTTGGGCCAGACACCCACCAGGCCGTTGTTCGGGCGGCCGGTGTGGTTCGTTTCCAACAGCAGCGCAGCGCAGGCATCTGCCAGTGCGCGCGACTCGGATAGACCCAGGCCCTCGCTGCCAAAGAAGATCACCGCATTCTCAGCCGCCGAGAAAGCCTGGGCAGCTTTCTGGACTGCATCTGGGACCAGCGCGTCCTGGCCGGGCAGGAAGGCTCTCACGACAGCTGCCTCATCGCCATAGGCATATCGAACCACATGGGTTGCCACGTCGTCCAGCCGGGTCGGGCGCGGGTTCGCTACGATCACTTTTGCGCCGCGCCTGGCGGCCGCGCGGAGGCGCAGGTACCAGATAGGCGCCTCTTCCTCCAGGTCGCTGGCAACCACCAGAATGGATGTCTCAGCACCCATCCCACCAATGTTCGATTCGGGCGGCAGGCCAATGCGGGCCGTCCAATCGCCGCCGGCCATGTAAGTATGCAGAACAACCCGGCCGCCCTGCGCGTCGGTCAGTTTTTTCAGCGCAAACAGATCCTCGTTCGGTAAACGGCCACCTGCCAGGCTCACCAGGTTTTGCCCAGACGCTTTCAAGCGGGCTGCAGCAAGTTCCAGGGCTTCATCCCAGGAGATTCTGACCAGCTCGCCGTTCTTCCGCGCCAGCGGGGCTGCCAGGCGTTCCTGGCTCTCCGCGAAGTGATAAGCCCAGCGACCCTTATCACAGATCCAGATTTCATTGACTCCTTCATTCTGGCGCGGCATCACGCGCTTGACCACCGATTTCCCACTTGAGACGGCTTCGCGGCGAACGTTCAGGGTCAGGTTGCAGCCAACCGGGCACTGCGTGCAGATGGAAGCCACTGCTTTCAGCTCCCAGGGCCGCGCCCCAAAGCGAAAATCCGCCGTGGTCAGCGCGCCGACCGGGCAGATGTCGGTTGTATTGCCGGAGAAGTACGAGTCGAACCCGGGTTCTGAAAACGTGACGATCTGGAGCGACCTTCCGCGCTGAGAAAAGCCGATCACCGGGTCCCCGGCAATTTCGGACTGGAAACGGACGCAGCGCCCGCATTGGATACAGCGCTCGCGGTCAAGGAAGATATTCTCCCCGAGTGGATAATGCTTGGCCAGGTGGATCTTGTCGTCCAGCAGAAAACGGCTCTGCCCAGGCCCATGGGCCATGGTCAGGTTCTGCAGCGGGCACTCCCCGCCTTTGTCGCAGACCGGGCAATCGAGCGGGTGCGAAGTCAGCAGGAACTCGAGCACCTCGCGCCGCGCATCGGTCACCTTGCCGGTGCTGGTGCGCACGACCATGCCCTCTGAGACCGGCGTGGTGCAGGCCGTCTCCAGCTTGGGTCCGAACTGGAGCTTGGGCGTGCCATCCTCATTCAACTGCACCTGGCCTGTGGCACGGTCGACCAGCGGTCGACCGATCTCCACCAGGCACATGCGACACATCCCAACCGGTTCCATCTTGGGGTGGTAGCAAAAGACCGGAATGTCGTTACCGATCACCTTGGCTGCATCCACCACCAGCGTGCCGGCTGGAACCGATACCGGTTGGTCATCGATCATCAAGTTGACGAGATTATTGCTGCGCATCGTATTTGTCATACCTATCTCCCAACTTCGGACCCGGCCGAACCGGAAGCTCCGGCGGTCCCGGCAGATGAAAGTTCGGGTTCGGGCACCGGTCTGGCCTTTGGCTGTACGCGGGCTTCAAAGTCGGCGCGGAACTGCTGGATGCCGGTCATGACGGCCATCACGGAGAACTCACCCAACGCGCACAGGCACTTGCCAACCATCTGGTTTGCGACTGTATTCAGGAGATCGATCTCCTCCGGCCCGGCGTTTCCGCTGGTAATCCGGCGGGTCAGGTGGTCCATCCAATAAGTGCCCTCACGGCAGGGGGTGCATTTGCCGCATGATTCGTGCTTGAAGAAATTGACCGTCTTTTCCACCAGCCAGGCCATATTGATTGTGTCATCAACGACGATGACCGAAGCCGAGCCAAGCGCCGAGCCCAACTGGGCGACGGCTTCATAATCCATTGGGGTGTCCAGCACCCTGTCGGCGCTCCCATCCTGGGCATCCAGGCGAATAATGGCCGAGGAAGCCCCGGCAGGCAGGATGGCTTTGATCGGGCGGTCGCCAGGAATGCCGCCGCCATGCGTATAGATCAGTTCACGAAAAGTTGTGCCAAGGGGCAGTTCATAGTTGCCAGGACGATTGACCCGCCCCGACAGTGAAAAAACCTTAACGCCCGGGCTGCGCGGCGTGCCCATGGCAGTGTACCAGGCAGCTCCATGTTCAATAATCGGCGGCAGGTTGGTGAGCGTCTCGACGTTGTTAATGACGGTGGGCCTGCCATACAGGCCCGCGACCGCCGGGAAAGGCGGGCGCAGGCGCGGCTGGCCCAGCTTCCCCTCGAGCGACTCGAGCAAAGCCGTCTCTTCCCCGCAGATATATGCTCCGGCGCCCAGGTGGGTATACAGGCGCAGCGAGTAAGAAGTGCCAAAGATACCCTCGCCCAGGTAGCCGGCCTCTTCAAGCTGGCGGATGCGCTGGTCCAACTGGGCGGCAAGCTGCCAGAACTCGCCGCGCAGGTAAATGTAAGCCACATTCGCCTGCACACCGTAGGCTGCCAACATCACCCCTTCGAGGAACTGGAACGGGTTGCCCTCCATGATCTCGCGATCCTTGAACGTACCGGGCTCAGATTCGTCGGCGTTGCAGACCACATAGTGAGGCCAGATATTGTTGGGCAGGAAACTCCATTTGACGCCGGTTGGGAAACCCGCACCGCCGCGCCCGCGCAGGCCGGAGTTCTTGACTTCGGCGCTGACCTCAGCCGGGCTCATGCTGGTGAGCGCCTTCTGGTAGGCCTGAAAACCGCCGTTGGCGCGATAGACGTCCAGGCGGTCAAGGGCGGGAATGTCACGGTGACGAAGGAGAATATATTTCGACTCGCTCATACCTTCTTCTCCTCCAGGGCCTTGTGACGGACCTCTTCAATCCAGGCGATGGCCGTCTCGAGGGTCTGGTTTTCGTGGAAAGTAATGCCGTACTCCTCTTCAGCGCCGTCCTCACCCTGAACCTGGAACATCGGGGCGCGGTGGCAGGCCGCCAGGCACTTGACCGCCTCGACGGTGAAGAGGCCATCGGGGGTAGTGCCGCCGACCGGGACGCCCAGGTAGTCGCACAGGTCAGCCAGGAAGCGGTCAGCGCCACGCATGGCGCAGGGCAGGTCAGTGCAGACCTGGATGCGATAGCGACCGTGGGGCTCATCGTAGTAGAGGGTGTAGAAACCCACGATGGAAGCCACGTCGGTGGTCGAGATGTCGAGGAGGGCAGCAATCTCGGCCAGGGCCTGGCGCGAGACATACCCTTCGGCGCGCTGGGCAAGGTGGAGAAGGGGCATAACCGCCGAGCGCTTGAACTCAGGGGGATACTTGGCCAGGATCTGGTCAACTTCGGCTTTATACTGGCTGAGGATATGGTTCACCGGTCGCAGTCTCCCAAGACAATGTCAATGCTGCCAATGATGCCGACAACGTCGGCGACGAAGTGGCCCTTGGTGAGGAGGGGCATAATCTGGAGGTTGACGAATGAGGGGGTGCTGTAATGGACACGGGCGGGGCGGGGCGTGCCGTCGCCCTCCATGTAAACACCCAGCTCACCGCGGGGTGATTCCGTAGCGACGTAAACGCCGCCGGCAGGAGCGCTAAAACCTTCGGTCCACAGCTTAAAGTGGTGGATGAGCGATTCCATGCTCACGCCGAGCTCGGAGCGCGGAGGCGGGACGAACTTACGGTTTCCGCTGCGCACAGGGCCATAAGGCAGGCGGGCAAGAGCCTGCTCGATGATGCGGACCGACTGGCGCATTTCTTCGACGCGGACGATATAACGCGCGAAGACGTCGCCGGCAGTATGGGTGGGAATATCGAATTCGTACTGCTCATAACCGGTGTAGGGGAAGGCTTTGCGGATGTCGTAAGGCATTCCCGCGGCGCGGATGATCGGGCCAGTGATGCCCCAGGCGAGACACTGGTCGGCGTTAATGACGCCAATGCCACGCGTGCGGTCGAGGAAGAGCTCGTTGGTGGTAAGCAGGCGCTCATATTCGTCGATGCGGGCGGGCATGATCGCGATGAAATCCCGAACAGCCTGCTCAAATTCAACGGGGACATCACGCCAGAGACCACCGGGGCGGATGTAGGTCGTCATCATGCGCGCGCCAGAAATCATTTCGAAGATATCGAGGATTTTTTCGCGCTCGCGCATGGCATAAAGGAACAGGGACATCGCAGCCAGGTCGAGGGCAGAGGTGCCGAGCCACAGAAGGTGGGAGTTGATGCGGACCAGTTCGGCAAGCATCACGCGAAGGACCTGGGCGCGCGCAGGCACATCGATACCGCACAACTTTTCGACAGCGAGGCAGTAAACAAGGTTGTTACCGATGGGATTGAGATAATCCAGGCGATCGGTCATCACCTCGGCTTTCTGGTAGGTCTTGGATTCCATGCTTTTTTCAACGCCGGTATGCAGAAAGCCGATATCCGGGATGCAGTTGACGACGATCTCACCATCCAGCTCAAGGAGAAGACGCAGGACACCATGGGTGCTGGGATGCTGGGGACCCATATTGAGGAGCATGGTTTCGCCCTGGCGGGCGCGCTCAGAGACGAGGTGTTTCAACTGGTCGAGGTTGACTTCACGAAACTCTGCCATATCAGTCCTTTGGATGGGGCTTGCGGGCCTGAATCTCTTGGATGTTGAAAGTGAATTGAACTTCTTCGTACCCGAGCGGGTAGTCCTTCCGGAGGGGGTGCCCCTCCCAGTCGTAGGGCATGAGGATCCGCCGGAGGTCGGGATGACCTTCAAAGTGGATCCCGAACATGTCCCACAGCTCGCGCTCAAACCAGTCGGCGTTTGGGAAGATGGGCTGGATCGTCGGGAGGGAGGGCCTGTCGCCGGTCAGGGGCACGCGGAGGGTGAGGAGGAGGTTTCGCGTCAGGTCGCGGAGCTGATAAATCACGTGGAAGCGGAAATATTCAACGGATGAATCTCCCGCTTCTTGCAGCCCGTAATCGACAGCAGTCTGGTCAGAGAGCATTTTGAAGCCGTGCTCGTCCCGAAGGGCGCGAACCACCTCAACAATGCGATCGGGGGGAACCAGCAGGACCGGCTGGTCGCGGAAATCAGCGCGTTGAAGCTGGAAGCGCTGCTGGAAGGTGTTGACGATTGGGTCAAGGTCTTGGTTCACTGGGGCAGCCTCTCAATTGGAAAAGTGGGATCAGGCCCAGGTTTTCAGGTTTTCGCGCTTGATTTTGTCGTGCAGGACGACGATCCCGTGGATCAGGCCCTCTGGGCGAGGGGGGCAGCCAGCGACATAAATGTCGACAGGGACAATCTCGTCTACGCCCTGAAGAATGGCATAGTTGTTGAAGATCCCGCCGGTAGAGGCGCAGTCGCCCATCGCAATTACCCACTTGGGCGCAGGCATCTGGTCGTAGAGCTGGCGCAGGACGGGGGCCATTTTCCGGCTGACCCGCCCGGCAACAATCATCAGGTCAGATTGGCGGGGACTGGGGCGCATAAGCTCCATGCCAAAGCGGCTCATGTCATAACTGGAGGCCTGGGCGGACATCATTTCAATGGCACAACAGGCCAACCCAAAGAGCATGGGCCACATGGAGTTCGTGCGGGCCCAGTTGACAACCTGTTCAAGGGTAGTGGTGACAACGCCAAGGTTGGCGGTCTTTTGCTCTAATCCCATTCGAGGGCTCCTTTCTTCCAGGCGTACAGATGGGCAACCTCTAGCATCACAACGAAAATGATAATAAGAACAAAACCAGTCGCGCCGAGCCCCCGGAAAGAAACCGCCCAGGGCAGCAGGAACACAACCTCTATGTCAAAAAGAATGAAAAGGACTGCAATGAGGTAGTAGCGGATGTTCATGCGGCGTGTGCCAGGATCATAAGGCACCATACCTGATTCATAGGGCATTGACTTTTTGCGGGTGGGACGGCGCGGGCCAAAGATAGCGCCAAGGGAAATGGCAATTATCGCAACGGCCAGGGCCAATCCGATCAAAATCATTACCGGGAGGTACTCAACGGGCATGGCCTAATCCTTCCATGTTTTATCCAAATTATCTCTCTAGCAGAATCAAAGTATATCACAGGTTATGTCTGGTGGCAATTTTCACAATCTAATTAATTTGCCCGGAAGTGCTCAGGGAACTTGCTGGGCCTGGGGATACAATTCCTCGTTAATCAGCCGCGAGGCCCAATCGCTTTCGTGCCGGTCAAGCCGGGTAATCCCTTCCAGGGTAAGGAATTTAATATTGCTGTACTCAGGCTGCTTATAATCTTTTACCTGCCCGCTCTGGATGGCAGCCATAACCTGCTCAATGCCCTGCTCCACCGTCCACTCAGCCCTGAACCCTAACAGGTTTGAGATCTTGGCAAAGCCAACCCGGTAATCGTTTGGGTCGATCTCGTTACCGCGGTTGATAATCCTGGCGGCAGGGACATAAGCGTGGATCATCTGGCCGATCGTGTTGATGGTATAGTTCTGCTCATCAGAACCCACATTGAAAATTTGCCCGCGAACGACATCCTGCGGCGCAGCCAGCACGTGCATGATCGCACGCGCGGCGTCGGCCACATGCACAAAGGAGCGCCACTGGTTGCCACCAAAGATCGTGATTTCGCCGTCGATGAGGGCCTTGGCAGTCAGCAGGTTCACCACCAGATCAAAGCGGTAGCGGCCGGATAATCCATACACGGTGCTGAAGCGCAGGATAACCGGTGCAAACGACTCGTTCGCCATCTTGAGCAGCACTCTTTCCGAAGCGGCCTTGCTGCGCGCGTAGAGCGAAATGGGCTTAAGCAGTGACTCCTCATCCAAAACCGCGTTGCTGGCGCCATAGACAGAACAGGTGCTGGCGAAAACAAAATAGCGCACGCCATACCCCTTGGCAATCTCAGCAATGACGCGGGTTGCCATGAGGTTAATCTCGGTCGTCAGGCCCTCGTCCAGGGCGCAGGCCGGGTCGCCAACAATGGCCCCCAGGTGGATCACGGCATCCACATCTTGCATGGCGCTGACAACCTGGTCGATCTGGCGGAAGTCGGCCTGGATAACTTCCAGGCGGGGATCATCCAACCACGGCCGGATCGGATCTACGCCATAAATAAGCAGGTCGAGGATCCGGACAGCATAGCCCTGTTCGAGCAGGAGCGGCACGAGCGCAGAGCCAATATACCCTGCCCCACCGATTACCAGGGCGCGGTTAATTTTCGGCTGCTCGGCGGGAGCCTGGCGCTCGGTGCGCGCGACCCGCTTCCATATCGAGCTCCAGGTGCGGGCCGCGACGAGGAGCACCATGCTGAGGGCCCATGAAACCATCAGCGCGCCGCGGGGAATGATCAGGTAATTTTTCAGGAAGTCAAAGAAGATCCCCTGCGACAGGTAAGTCAGCGCGCCAAACACCAGATAGCCAAGACTGACCGCCTGTACAATGACCAACGGTTTATAACGCCCGCGGTAAAGCCGGCCGCTGGTATAAAAGCCATTCAACGAGAAGACCGCCAGCGAAATCAGAGTCAGCAGCCAGGCGCTGTCCGTGTAAACCCGCCAGTAATTCCACAAAGTCTGTGTGTAGTCGATGTTGGCCTGCGGAGAGTACGCAATGATCCACAATAAGCGTACGACCAGGGAGGTGATGACAGAAATATTAATTAAGATTCCATCAGCAGCCATTTTCAGAATGCTTTCGGGCTTAATCCACCTTAACAGGTCTTTTTCCAGAACCACCCTCAGCAATCTTCTCCAAAAAAGAGCCAATTTGCTTACCACAGCATCTGTTCCTTACTCAGTTATTCAGGCTCCGGCAGTTCTTACTGTCGTTTCTCTTCCAGACAGCCCCGGACGGCTTCGCGATGATAATAAACTCGCTGAACCGCCGAGCAAATCCCGCGCACAACATCCGCATCCATGTTCGTCCACATGGGGAAGCTGAGACTGGTCTGGGCCAGCCACTCAGTATAAGGCAGCGCGCGGCCATCATAGTAGGACTGGTAGGCCGTCTGGCGGTGGGCCGGAGGTTCGTAATACTTGCGCGTATCGATTCCCTCCTCAGCAAGCGCCAGAGCCAGTTCATCGCGGGTCAGGCCAAAGCGATCTGGATCGAAAGTGACCGAAAAATCCTTGTACGAGGAACGGTTGCCGGGTTGCACCTGCTGAAAACCAGTCCCCGGCAAAACCCCAAGCAGTTCATGGAACAAATCGGCGGTTTCGTTGCGCGACACAGCCGCATTTTCGAGCATTTCCAGGCTGCGCAGGCCAATTAACGCGTTGAACTCAGGCATGCGTGCATTCAGGCCAGCAAAAGCGCTGTCATAATTCCCGCTGTTGCCATACTCTCGTCCCATCCTGACTTTCTCGGCCAGGTCGTCATCGTTGGTGGCCACAACCCCACCTTCACCACTGATCAGGAGTTTGGTTGGGCTGAGGCTGAAGACATGCGCATTTGCCTGGCTCCCAACCGGCTTGCCCTGGTACTGCGCTCCAAAGCCATGGGCAGCATCAAAGATCAGCTTGATCCCATGTCGCCGGGCAACCTCCTCCAGCCCCTCGATATCCGCCGGGTTGCCAAAGTTATGGACGGCAACAATCGCGCTGGTCTGGGGGGTAATTGCCGCCTCAGCCGCAGCCGGATCAAGATTCGTGCTGCCAGGATCCACATCCGCGTAGACCGGGCGCAGGCCACTCCAGACCAGGGCGCTAACGGTGGCCATAAAAGTAAAACTGGGCACAATCACATCGCCGGTCAGGCCCAGGCCCTGGTACGTGAGCATCAGCCCAGATGTGCAGCTCGATACCGCGACCGCATGCTTTACACCCAGATGCTCGCGCAGAGCCTGCTCGAACTTCTTAAGGTACTCTCCTTTGGTCACCATCCCGGTCCGCAAAATGTTTTGGACCTCATCGGCCACGTCAGAAAAATCAGGCAGCACCGGGCGGACAATATTAATCTTGTGCTGGAATGCAGGCGCTCCGCCCAGAATTGCAGGCAAATCACTCATTCGAAAAGACCTCCACAAAGCCTGGTCAGGGCCGGGTGAAATGCCCGGTCACAAACGTTACCAGAGAAATGATAAATCAGAAGTTGCATGTTTCGGGCCCGGTCCCGCGCGGGCGCGGGGGGATCAATACTCTCTTGCATTGAAATCGTAAAAGCGGGCAAATTGGATCATAACCCACATACCATGAATTTGCAAGCCATTTGGCTCGCGTATGCGCAGCCGAGATGGTCAGTCTGGGCGTAAAATTCTGTAAATGAAGACACCGTCCTGGCTGTAAAGTAGCTCCAGCCGCGGGCAGTCTGCCAGGGCATCGGGCTGCAGTGCGCCGCTGCCCTGCCGAATATAAATATGGGTTAACCCGGCCTCCCGCGCCAGCGTCCAGAAAGCTGCGTCGCAACCCACAAGCTTTCCAGACCGGTCGGCCCAATCCTTCACCTGAGCAACCGTATCCTGACCGGCCAGGCCGTACAGCGAAGGAGGAACCAGGCTGAGGCGGCCGGTATAAGGTTCTAACCAAAATCCGCCGTCGATCCCCCGGTACACATTTCCGATCCAGGGAGTGCTGTTAATGTAAAACCGCGCATCCTGAGGCGTGTTTTCCTGGATCCAGTCCAGGGCGGCAACATCCGCCCGGGTCGCCAGGACGGTCACCGAGTTGATCACATTCCGCGTCTCACGCATTCCCCAAGCCAGGAATACCACGAGCACCACGCCAAAGCTGGCGGCCTGAACCCGGTTGCTCCAGACGGGTCCCAGCCAGGCCAGCCGCCCCAGCGCGCCAATGCCATCTGTCAGCAGGCCGGCCAGCGCCATCGAAGCCGGAAAGAAAAGAACAATGGCAAAATAATCCGGTCGAAACAGGTCCATGCGCAGGCCCCAGGGTAAAGAAAACAAACTCAACACCAACCCCCAGGCAGCCAGCGGGCGAAGAGACCGGTGCCGCAGCAAAAACAGCAGCCCGACCCCGGCCATCCCCAGCAGGATATGGTTATGGCGCGGGCCAAGCATATTGACAATATAGCGCAAATAGTCGACCGCGCCTTTCCAGGCCGCTTCGCTCTGGCCAAGCGGGTTCACCAGGCTGACCCCAGCCTGCTCCGGATGGGCCAGGCCGGCTGCCAGCAACCAGGGCAGCGCCAGCAAAATTCCCAGGCCAACCCAACCCAGCAAAGCCAATAATGTCTGCCGTGCCTGCCGGCTGCGGATCGAGCGCGCCAGGACCGGCGCTCCCAATATCGCCAAAAAAAGACCGGCCAGGATCAAGACAAAGTAATGAGTCAGGCTGATGCCAGCCAGCAGAAGCGCCAGCCGCAGGCCGGCGCTCCGGTTGAACGGCTCGTGGCGGACCTCCAATGCGGCCGCCAGGGCAGGGCCCAATAGAATCAGACCGCTCAGCAACGTGTAGCGCCCCCAGGTGAGGTAATAGGCCGGCATCTGGAAAACAAACCCGCTCAGAAAGGCAGCCAGGAAGGCCATCATCAATGGCCTCCAGCGCGCCGCCGGGGCAGCGCCCGGCTCAGGTTCGCTGTCAATGGCCAGGGCATAGGCCAGCCGATAAATCGAAAGTGAAACCAGCGCATTCAGCACCTGGCCAAACCACAACAAGGCTTCGCCAACCGGTACGCGGGCCAGAACGGTAAACAGAGCGGCAGCCAGGTGAAAACCATAATGATAGTGGAACCCGGCCGGGAAGTAGGGCATAAAATCGGACGGCAGCCCGCCGTGTGCGCCAATCATCTGCACGATGAGGGCGTGATGGACGGAATCGACCCAGGCCGGCAGCACTAACGTGCGGGCCTGGTAAAGGCGCCAGGCTGCCACACCGGCCAGCATGACCAGCCCAAAGACGGCAGCCCCCAACCGCCATCCAGGTCTGGGTCCAGGCAGGCGCACCCCACGCCAGATCCCCCCACCCAGAAGCGCCGCCAGGCCCAGGCCATACAGGACAGGCACAGCCAGGCCACCCACACGGATCCCGAGCAAAGAGAGAAAAAGCGCCGCCAGGGCCACCAGCGAAATGCTGAGCGCTGCCCCATCTGCCAGAGAAGCGAGAAAATCTCGCCGGGGCGAGGTACGGAAAGGCGATTCACCCGGCAGCCAGGCCAGCAGGCTCCACCCGGGGATCAACAGCACCAACAAAGCCGCCAGAGAATGTGGCATGGCGCTTATGCCCGGCGTTTCTGCGCGCTAAGACAGGTACTCGCGCAGGTGCCGGCTGCGGGTTGGATGGCGCAGTTTGCGCAGCGCCTTGGCCTCAATCTGGCGGATTCGCTCGCGGGTAACATTAAAATAGCGGCTGACTTCTTCCAGCGTGTGATCCTTGCCATCGATCAGGCCGAAACGCAGTTCGAGCACCTGGCGTTCGCGCTCCGATAACGCTCCCAGCGCGCTCTGCACTTGCTCGCGCAGCATTTCACGCGCGGCGGCGTCCATGGGCTCCAGGGCCTCATCATCTTCGATGAAGTCACCTAACTGGCTGCTTTCTTCGTCGCCCACCGGGCGCTCGAGTGAAACCGGTTCTTCCGCCGACTGGAGGACACGCTGCACCTTTGCAGTGGCCCAATTCCAGCGCCGCAGCGCTTCTGGGTCGATGGGCAGGTTCTCGCGCCGGGCACGTTTGATCAGGCGCGTGTCTTCATCCGAAAGAAAACCGGCTTCCAGGGCCAGTTCCTCCGCCGTTGGCTCGCGGCCGAGCTGCTGGACCATTGAGCGCTGGACCCGCAGCAAACGGGTAATCGCCTCGAACAGGTGGACCGGGATGCGGATGGTGCGTGCCTGTTCGGCAATATACCGGCTGATCGACTGGCGAATCCACCAGGTTGCATAGGTGCTGAACTTGAACCCCCGGGTTGTGTCGAACTTGGTTACGGCCCGCAGCAGGCCCAGGTTGCCCTCCTGGATCAGGTCCAGGAAAGAAATCCCCCGACCAAGATAGCGCTTGGCAATGCTGACCACCAGGCGCAGGTTAGCGCGGATGAGCGTCTGGTTGGCTTCATCCGCCCGCCGGCGCACGCCATCCATCTCGTACGCCAGGTCTTCCTCGCCGGGCAGGTGCCTGTTGTAGAACTCAAGCTCCGGCAGGTGTGATTCTCGCTGCAGATAAGTCATCAGCGGGGCAGAAACCTCAACCGGCATCAGGTACATGCTCAAAAAGACGATAAAAGCATGGCGCACCAGCCCGTCCCACAGGGTATCTTTGCCCCACAAGCCATTGTCGAGATAAGAGCGCAGGTACGAAGGCTCCTCTGCCTGCCACTGCCGGCGCAGGAGCTGAGCCTCCGAGAGAATCAGGTGCAAATCGGGGATTTCGCCCTGCTGGATCGTCTGGGCATCTTCCAACATTCGCCCCCAGGCCGTGCTCATCTCCCTGGCAATTGCCAGATAGATCTGGCGGTTGCGCTCGGGATGATCCAGGGCGATGTGGTTCGCCAGCGCTTCAACGTGGCGATCCGCCTCAATGCGCGCGGCCAGCCGGAATTCGCTGTCGGCATCCAGCAAGTTGATCTGGCCAATTTCCTTCAAATACAGGCGAACAGGATCCTCGGAAAGCTCCATGGCGACCACCGAGGGGCCCAATACTTCCAGGGGATCCTCCATCGCCAGATCGGCCCAATCTTCCACCGCGGCGGCAGGGATCGGCTCCTCGACTTCCGGTTCTTCCTTCTCCAGGAATTCTTCGTCATCCACCGCGGCCGGACCTTCCCCGGCCAATGGATTCTCAGCCTGCCCCTTCGAACGCGCCGGACGATCAGGATCCAGCCCATCACGATCTGAGGCGCCATTCCTGGCTCTCGCCGGCCTGGAAGCCGCGTCTTTCCGATTCCCCCGTTCTTCCGGGCTTGTTCCAGAATTGGTTATTCTCTTCTTACGCACCATGCCCTATTTATACCATCAAATGAAGATTTCGCCAGTCAAGGGTAGAAACACATCCATTAATCCAGCTGAATTGGCTGACCGAGCGCCCGGTTCAGATTTTTGAGCACTCGCGTGCACTGCAGCACAACCTGGTGAATGCCCTGGAAATCCTCCGGGTTGAAACTGCTTTCCACCTGCTGGACATCCTGCTGCATGAAAATAAGCTGGTCAACATGGGCGCGGGTTCGCACCTGCCGCAGCCGCATCACGGTCTGAATTAAGTCTTCGATCAGACGCTCAGCCGAAGGTTCACCCTGGGGAAAAGGCGCGAGCAGTTCGAGGACCACATCGTGCAGATCTTCTGGCAGCTTTTCCTGGATATACTGGTTGGCTTCCAGATCGTCCTGATCAATGGACTGCAAAATCACCCCAGCCAGTGCCTGGTAGTCGGCGTGCTCGAAATCCTGGACAGAAAACCGGCTCACCCCGGCCTTCTGCAGCACCCGGTCGAGCAGGTAAAGTGCATCTGGCTGGCGCAGCAGCAGCCGCAGGCAGTGCGCTTCAAGCGCAGCTTCTGGCCGCGACAGCAGCTTGAGCGCCGGAGCCGTTTTCTCGGTCGGCCCCTCTGGGCGAGCAGCGCCGCCGCCGCTCGAGCGGCGGCGGACCGGGCGGGGAGGTGATTTTTCGCTGACCAGCGAGCGTTCATCTACGCGCAGCAAGCGGGCCCGGCGCAGGCGCTAAGCCTCACGCTCGACCGAAAA
>CAZBDC010000013.1:0-54674 GCA_964490575.1 uncultured Anaerolineaceae bacterium
GATAATGAGCGGTGACTGGAGTTCAGACGTGTGCTCTTCCGATCTGGAGGCTGTCATCATGCGGCAGCCAGGGTGTTGGCGTGGGGGTGATCTTCAACGAGCGGGTAATGTCTTCGACATAACCGATTGCCCCCTGGCAGACTGGATCCAGGTATTGGATTACGGTGGCCCAATCCAGCACGGGGATGGGGCCATAGCTGAAAAGTGAGGCGTAGTCAATTGCAGAGGAAAGGCAGCCTGGGCCGGCGTTGTAATTGACCAGGGTAAACCGCCACAGGTCTTCATACGAGGAGGTCTGGCCGGGTGAGAAGCCGGTGATGTTGGTGATGATGCGGCTGACCTGTTCGCAGTTTGCCAGCATCCCTTCCGCAAAGACGCGGACGGAGTAGTTGGCCTGGCTGAGGTCAATCCCGGCCGGGCAGCCGGGGCAAGACGCGTTGACTTTGCGCACCAGCGCGCCGCGCAGCATCTCCTGTTCGCCCAGTCCCAGGTTGCCAAACCCTAACTTGCAGTAGGATGCATCGAGGACGAACGGGCAGAACTGGTGAAAGAAGTCGGGGTTCCACAGCAGGATGGTGTCTGCGCCGTTGTCGGTGAGCTGTCCCAGGCCCGCTTCGCGGTAGGTCTGGTAAATTCCGGGCCAGATCTGGCTTTCCCGGCTGAAAACGTTCTTCAAGAGCCGGGCCGGCACCCCGGTCTCATTAGCAACCTGGAGAATCTCGTCGTCGAACCGGTTCTGCCATTCGATCAGGTTAGGGCGGGCGGCTTCTACGCCGCACTGGCTGGCGATGTTGGGCGCCTGCAGGCCGCCGTCCAGGCACGCGCTGGCGTCCACGACGCCATAGGTGATCAATGACCCGGCCAGGTAGTAGTAGGAAACGTCGGATTTCAACTCCTCGGCGCTTTCGGGCGAGCTCAACCATTCGGGCGAGCCGCCCAGGCTGGGGAAGGACTGCCAGATGTCGGCGCAGGTCGCCAGTTTGCCGTCCCGCCACTGGCTGCTGAGTACGTCCACATACCACAGCTTCGGGTCAGTTGAGGTATGCTCGGGGTTGGTGAAATCTCCCCACGGAATCAGCCGGACTTTGGCTGTATAGCGCTCGGTTGAATCGCCAAAGCTCGAATCGGCCCAAAACTCTACCTGGACTCCGTCGTTGCCAGTTGGCGGCAGGGGTACGCTGCAAGTGCTGCCTGGGCAACTGAAAGGTTCTCCGCCAATGGTTCCCTGCACATTGATGATTGACTCGTTGGGTAAGGGCTCCTCAGCCGTCAATAGCAGGTTTGGCAGGGTCGTGCAGCGCTGATCGCCAGGCTGCAAGTTGCAGTTTGCGATGGAGACCCACACCACAGGTGATGGGAGCTCGAGCACGATCTGCCGTTCGCTCGCTTTCTTTTCAATGGACTGGAGGTAGAAACCCGGACATTCGCTATATGAATCGACTTTGGCCAGGTTGCAAGGTTCTGTGGTCAGCCATTCCTCGTATAAATCATCTGTGCAGTTGCCCGCAATGTCATCCGCGGTTGGCACACCGTCGTGTTCGATGACAAAGCTGCATTCGATCCAGTTGTTTGAATAACGGATCAGCCACCAGCGGTAAGCAGTGACAGGAATGGTGATGGTCGTTGTTCGTGGGGTGTGTGCTTCTTTTCCGCCCTCATTTTCGCGCTCATCCTGGGCCAGGACGGGTGCAGGCGCATGAAGAATGCGCGCTTGCCAGTTTCCTAACAAAAGCACGATCATCCATGCCAGAAGCGCGGCTTTGAACAGCCTCATCCCTCTCCCCTGTTACAAGGTCGTTCAATTTCTTCCTGAGGACCGGATCTTAATCCGTAATGCAAATAGTTTAACATAAAATTGACCAGATTTGTGAAACTGCCAGTCGGGCGTAAAGTAAAAAGCAAATAAAGGTTATGGGGCAGGCGGGGTCACAGTTTCTGTGGGCGTGGGGGTCTCTGTTGGAGTGAGTGTGATAGTGCGGGTGGCCGTTCTGGTTGGCGTGTTGGTGCGCGTGCTCGTTGGCGCCCGGGTCAGTGTGATTGTGCGCGTCGGCGTAAGGGTTGGCAGGGGCGTCACTGTGTGGGTGGGTGTGGGTGTGACTGTGTAAGTATTGGTCGGGGTGGGTGAGATGGTCAGCTGGAATTCGAGTGTAATAACAACATCCTGCAGGGGGCTGGGAGTCGTGACAAAGTTGATCGCCCGCTGCATTAACACCATCACTGCCGGCCGGTTTGGGATGAAGACGCTGGCGGGCGGGTGGTCGGAGATTTTCCAGGTGGACAGTTCATTTGGGCCGAATTGAAAATAGCCGATCCGCGCAGGGTCTCCCAGCTTGAGCGCCAGCGGCAGCGAATCGAGGATCTGGTCGAGTGTCAGGTTGCTGTCAATTTCACCGCGGTGCCGGGCGTACAACTCGGGAACCCGCACCAGGTTTCCGCCTTCTACCAGGCGGAGGAAAACGGTGCGGAAGATTTCCTGCTGCCGGCGGTTACGGGTGGCTTCATCCTCTCCGATCCGCAGCCGCATGTAGCACAGCGCGTCTTCGCCATCCATCAGCACCATGCCGGTTGAGATCGTCGGGCAGTATTTCCGCAGGTTTTCCAGCACTGTGACATTGATTCCGCCCAGGTCGTCAATGATCTGGCTAAAATCGTCCAGATTAAAAACCGCATAGGTGTTTGCCGGAAGGCCAAAATTGTACTGCAGGGTATTGGTAAGCTGGCGCGGGCCACCTACCGCATACGCGATCGAGATCCGCTGCATGGTATAGCCGGGGATGTATCCAAACAGATCCGGTGGGAAGGATACCACGCTGGCCCGGGCCAGCCGTGGATGGTAGATGATCAGGGCGATGGCGTCTGTCCGGCCGGAAAACGGGCCGGGGCGGTCTACTCCGGCTACTGCCATTACCCGTACTTCTTCCGGCACAACCAGCCCGGTTAGTGGCGGCGGTATGGCAGTGATCGGGGTTAGTTGGGGCGCCGGGAAGTTTTCCCAAACCGGCAGCCTTCCGCGTGGGGTGATCGTAGGGGTGGGCGGGGCAGTGGCGGATGGGCTGGGCGAGAATGTGGCGGAAGGTGGTGGCGTGGTGGATGGGATGGTCGTTGGCGCAGGCGTGTCCGCTGCGCAGCCTGGCAGCCCCATGGCCAGCCCGGCAAAGATCAGCGCGAGCAGGACGGGGCCTTCCAGGCGGCGGTGGGCCAGCCATCGCCGCAGGGCCCCCAGCCGCGCGGTGTGCAAAAAATGAAGCATCCCCCTTATTATAGCCGTTGATTACAGTAGCTGCGATAGCCACAGCGGGAGCAGCGAGCTGCATCCTGGTGCGAGCGGTGGGCTTCTCCCTGTCGATCCTGAACGCGGATCGATTCTAGCAGGTTTTCGAGCTCTTTTTGCAGGGCGGGGGTGTACTCAATTGAGAAGGTCCGGTCCCGGTAGTGCAGAATCCCGTAAGGGGGGCGCTTCTTGTGAGTGCGCTCGACCAGCAGGCAGTAGGCGGCCAGCTGGTACACGTGGCTGTCATGCGGCAGGCTGGGCGACCGGCTGCTCTTTACCTCGACCGGGATCAGGGATCCACCGTCTTCGACCAGGTAATCGGGTTTACCGGTCAGGCCCGAGATGGGGTCATACAGCGGTTGTTCAACCGGCGCCCAGCGGTTGACATCACTGAAAACAACCCGCCCGGCCGGCAGCCCGGAAGATTGGCGCTGGCGCCCGGACAGCCACAGCACAACCAGCGCCGCCAGCAGCAGCAGACCGGCCAGAAATTCCAGCATGGCTATTTCATCCCCATGCCCGGTTTACCCTAACAGGCGCAGGGTAAGGGCGGCTACCAGCAGGATGAGTGCCAGAACCAGCAGCAGCCACCCGCCCAGCCGCAGCAAACCGGCCCGTACAACCTGCTGCCCGTGCCGGTGATGAAAAGCGCTGCCGCCCGCCAGTTCGGCCTGATTTTGGGAGGGCAGGCCCTGGCCCTGGTACCACCAGGCGCGCCGGCAGAACAAAAAGGCGCCGATTTCAGACGCCCGGATGGTCCGCGTGCTTCCCTTTGGCCTCATCCAGGCGCTCCATCAGGGTGGCCATCACCTGTTCGAGCTGCTGCTCGCGCAGGCTGATTGTGATATCACCGCGGGTCCGTTCGACAATGCCCCGGGCTAAGTCGGTCTGGCGGCGCAGGCCGTTGGTCACCGCGTCTGGATAATCCATCGTGACCAGGGTGGCATAAATATCATCCATGTAACTGAGCAGGCGTTCTGCTTCATGCGAATACCCCTGTCGGAGGATGTCCAGGCAGCGCCTGCGCAACTCTCCGACCGTCTCGGCTAACCCATTTAAGTAGGTGGCGGGTTCGACGATCAGCTCGACCGGCGTGGGCAGCGGTTGGTTTTCGATCAGGGCGCAGGTGATATTTGCCTCGACAAATTCCTTAATGGCGTCCTGGGTGTACCCGGCATAGTAAAGCTCGGGGTAATCCGCCAGATTCTGCTGCATGGCCCGGACAAGCTTGCGGGCCTGGTCCAGTTGTTCGTACGCGGCGTCGTGCTCTTCGCGGTGAATGGCCCGGATGGCCTGGGCCGCGTGGCGCGTTACCTGGCGGGCATTTGCCAGGGCTTTGTCGCGCGCCTGTGTGCGGGCTTCCAGTTCCTGATGAATCTTTTCGGCGATCAGGGGTAAATTTTTCATAAGTTTTGACATCGGCTCCTGGGTTAAAACAACCAGGGTGCAGACCGGCAGTGCTCTGCCGACCTGCACCTGCATATTTCATTGATCAAAACTGGGTGAGCTTAGAAGGGAATATCGTCTTCGCTTTCACCTGGCGATTCCATCATCGATTCCCCACCCTCACCGCGCGAGGAGAGGAAGCGGACGGTTGCGGCAGTTACTTCGAAAGAAGCTCCTGAGGTTCCGTCCTGGCGGGTAAAGATTCGCGGTCCGCCATTCTTGTCCGAAGTCAACCGGCCCTCAACCAGCACCTTGCTGCCTTTATGGAGATACTGGTTGCATGTTTCGGCCAGTTTTCCCCAGGCGGTGATCCGGAACCAGGTTGTTTCATCAACCTTCTCGCCATTTTGATTGGTATAGGACCGGCTGGATGCAACCGAGAAGCTGGTTACAGCCTGCCCTGTTGGCGTGTAGCGCATTTCAGGGTCCCGGCCAAGATTTCCGACGATGATGATGGTGTGGAATGTCATTTTCAAATCCTTTCATTTTTAGGTAACGGCTGATCGAATTGAAAACAAGTGCTTTCAGAACAATTGTACGCCGAATTGCACAAAAGAGGAATAGGCAAAATCAAGGAAATTTGCGGCGATTTTGCATAATTTTTACGCGGTTTTTTCGTTCAGGCCTTGTTTTTTTTATCTTCCCCCCCTTTACGGAAGACGAAAATCTCAGTATAGTGGAATTATCTGGTACATTGAGGGAGTATCATGAACAAAGGACGCGTTCTTGTCATCGAGGACAATATCGATAACATGGATCTTGTCCGTTTTTTGCTGGAGCAGGTTGGCTATGAGGTCCTCGAAGCGCGGGATGGCAGGACGGGGCTAGAACTTGCCTACCAAAAGCGCCCTGATGTTATCCTACTGGATATGAGTATCCCGGAAGTCGATGGGTGGAAAGTCGCCCACCAATTAAAAAACGATCCGCAGTCCAAATCAATCTGTATTATCGCGCTAACAGCCCATATTTTGCCCGGCGACCGGAAAAAAGCCCTGGAAGCCGGCTGTGATGGCTTTATTTCCAAGCCGCTGGACATTCCCAATTTCACAGGGCAGGTCGAAACTTACCTGGAAGAATTCAGAAAGACCAGCTGATCCGGTTGATCGGTGGGCTTACTCGGGCCGCTTTTGATGATTCAGAAGCGGCTCTGTTTGCCTGGCCAGCGATATCGATTCGGCCCAGTTTTTTAAGATACAACGCTTGATTTTTTAGAACAATTGTGCTATTTTTAAGCTGCTTATTCTAGAAGCCCGAAAAAAAGGCAATTTTCGCAGTGTAACCGCTCGTTTTTGTTTGAGCAGATAGGTGGCATGATCAACGTACAAAAGGCAATCTTCCCGGGGTTTGTGCTTGGCTGTCTTTTCCTGATCTTTATCAGCAGGTGGATTGCCAATCCGCAGTTTGTCTATGCTGCTAATCTGCCGGCTGCCACAGCCGGCCTGGGCGTTGCGGCGGGCGAAGAACCGGTTTTAGAAGCCGGACCGGTTGAAGTCCAACCGGTGGTGGTTCAGCCGGTGGAAGCTCAGCCGGAGGTGGAAGAAGCCCAGCCTCAGCCGGCTGAGGAGGCCCCTGCTGCACAGCCCCAGTGCTCGCTCAGCCCTGGCTACCCGGCTTCGATCCAGCAGTGGTGTGGGCTTATCGAGCAGTATGCCGGCGAGCATGGCGTTGAGCCAGGTTTGATCGCGGCTGTGATGCTGCAGGAAAGCGGCGGGAATCCAGGCGCTTACTCCAAAAGCGGCGCAGTCGGGTTGATGCAGGTGATGCCCAGGGACGGCCTGGCTGCCAGTTTTATGTGTGTCAATGGCCCGTGTTTTGCTTCCCGCCCCTCGATGGATGAGCTTTTTGATCCGGAGTTTAATGTCGCTTATGGGGTGCGGATGCTGGCTGGTTTGATCCAGCGCCACGGCAGCGTTCGCGAGGCGCTGCGCGCTTACGGCCCGATGAATATGGGCTACCAGTATGCCGATATCGTGTTGGGCATCCAGGAGCGCTACCGCTAGGGGCGGGTCGTCACCACCGGCAGTGGGCGGGTAGGGGTGTTGAACCGGATCGGCGTAACGGTAGGCGAGAGGCCCGACGCTGTGGAGACCGGCGTGAGGGTGGCGGTTGGCTGTGGAGCAACGGGTGTGGCGGTGGATGGGCGGGTGCGGGTGATGGTTGCGGTCATGCTTGCTTCTGGGCTGGCGGTGAGTGTCGCCAACAAGGCAGGATCAGGCGTGGCGGTTGGCCTGAAGCGATCCTGAAAAAGCAACCAGCCGCCCGCCAGCGCGCCTGCCAGGATTGCCAGGAGAATAACACCCAGGCAGCCGGTTGCAAAAGAGCGAGACGCGCCAGCCGGCAGGGCGGCGACCGGCCTGGTCACGGGTTTGCTGCGGGTTTCTGGGACCTGGACGGCCACGACAGTAATGTTGTCGTGCCCGCCGCGCTGGTTGGCCAGGTCAATCAGCTTCTGCCCGGCTTCTTCGAGCGTTCCGTTTTCAAAGGCAGTTAAGATTTCGGCATCGTCAACCAGGTCGGTTAGCCCATCGCTGCACAGCATAACCCGGTCACCGGCTGACAGTTGCAAGCCATCCGTGATTTGTACCTGGCTGCCGTTCAGGCGCATCCGGAAATCGACCTCGGGTGGGGTTGCCGAACCCAGGTAACGGCGGATGACATGAGCGTTGGGATGGCCTTCCACCTGGTCGGGCTGAAGCAGCCCGTGGTCCAGGGCTTCCTGGATCCAGGTATGATCTGTGCTTAACTGCTGGATCGTCCCGGCGCGCATCAGGTAAACCCTTGAATCCCCCACGGTGGCAATGTAGAGCCGGCTGCCCAGGATCCAGGCGCACGCGCAGGTTGCGCCCATCCCGGCCTGCCCCAGGTTCTGCTGGGCTTGCTGGTGAATGGCCGCGCTGGCCTGGTGGATGGCTTCTTCCAGGATTTGCGGCGGATTCAGCCCGTCGCTGTCAGCGACGACCTGGCTGATAATGTTTACAGCCAGTTCGGACGCTACCTCCCCGGCCCGGTGTCCGCCGATCCCGTCTGAGAGGATCGCTAAAACGACCGGTGTAGAGGGCTGTGCGTTGATCCGGAAGGCTGAAACGCCAAATCGGTCTTCGTTGTTTTTGCCCTTCATCCCGGGATGAGTCAGGGCTGCCACAGGCAAGTGGGTTTTCTCCAAGCGGATCATTATTTCGAATCCAGATGAATTACCCTGGCTTGAGGTTGAGGAACGCGGGCAGGGTCTGTGATCTCAAACCGGAACATGACTTTGCCAATGTGGATCAGGTCGCCATGTTCCAGGCGGGCTCCATGGGTAGTTACCGGGGCATAATTGATCCAGGTGCCGGCGACTGAGTTTTGATCAGCCAGGAGAAAATCCCCCTCTGGCGAGCGGAAGAGGCGGGCGTGCAGGCCATCCACCGTGTTTGAGTTCAGCACCTGCGTCGCTCGCTGTGGGTCGCTGCCGAAGGTAATTTCCGGCTGAGCGAGGGGAATCGCGCCGCCGGTTACCGGCTGTTCATTCTCATCGAGAGATACCAGCCTGGCAGGCCCGGTCTGGTTGGCCGGCTGTGGCCAGACCGGAATTGGTCCGGCCGGCGAGCTATCTTTTTGGGGCCGGGTGGGTTCTTTCCGTGGGGGGATGGACTGAATGGCGACCGGCTGGGTCACAGGATCCGTGAGCCGCTTGCGGCTGCCCGGTTGGCGGCGCCGGCGGCTGACGCGCCTGCCGCTGGTAATCGCCAACACCAACGCGAGCGCCGTCCCGGATACGACAATGGCGGCGATGGCGATCACACCGCGCTGGGAAATGCGGTCATACAGGCTGGTTTTGGCCGGCTGGTCGACCTGGATTTCGACCGGTATCTCGTTCGTTGATCCACGCAGTCCCAAACTGTCTTCGACTTCTACGCGCAGCGTCAGGCTGGCTGGGGCAATCAGGTCTCCGACCGGCCAGGTAAACTGGTCGAACGGTTCAGCAGTGTTTTCATCGACCAGTTCATCGTTTACATACAGGCGGGATGCAGTGATGGCCCGCGGGTGCTGGTCAGGGAACTCGATCAACACCTGCAGATCGATCTGTTCAGGCTCCAGGTACGGGGTTGGGTTACCTTCCTGCGGGGCTTTCCACGAGCGCCGGACTGTCGCGGGGGGGGCGAGGAAAATTGGGTTTGGCGGCTGGACGGTTAGCTCGAAGCGCTGCTGGTTGGATGACAGCAGCGTCATCGCCTGGCGAACGTTTACGCTCAGGCTGTGCGCGCCGCTCGCGCGGATTTTGGAGGAATATTCGACGCGGTAGGTCTGGCGCAGCGGGCTGAAAAGCGGCTCGATCTCTGGCAGAGGGTCCGCTGGCGCAATCCGGTAAAACTTTCCACCGGTTGCTTCGGCCACCTGCTCGAGCGGATCGGGGGTTGCCGCAGTGGTCGGGCTCACCAGCCAGATATTAACCTGCACACCGATCTCCTGAGCGCGGCTCGCCAGGTCTGCCAGGCTGGTGTCATTGTTTCCGATCAACGGTGGGGTGATATATAAAATTGACCGCCTGGCCAGTGGGTCATTCAACGGATCTGTCGCAAGATCCAGCGCTTCAGCCAGGCTGTTGAGCGAAGGCTGGAGCTTGAGTAAATCGGGCTGGTATTCAACCAGCGCCTGGTAAAATTGCTGGGGATCTTTTGAGCGGATCAGGAACAACCCGGTCGGGGTGGCCAGGCTGAAGTCATCCAGGGAGGCATTCGCCTGAGCGCTGGCCCAGTCCTGCAGGGCCTGCTGCAGGCGCTGGAATTCTGAAACCTCGCCGGTCCTGTTATTCAAGGCCGGGCTGGTATTTAAGGCGATAATAATTTGCAGCCCGGTAGCGATCCTTTCGATCTCACCCGGTTGGAGAACCTGCTCATTTTCGACAATCTCAATATTGTTTTTCTCCAGGTTATCGATAAAACGGCCCTGCGCATCATAGGCGTTTAAGTAAAACTGGACGGCAGGGAATGCCTCAAACTGCGGAGCGCTGATATCAAGCGATCCACCTTCCTGGGCGTTCACTGCACCCACCTGACCGAGCAGACCTGCCTGGAGAAACAAGATCAGGAGCAGTCGCATGGTGAAATTCAAAGGGTCGCCTCTTTTCGCTGCGAGCAGGTTTTATGCGCAAGGGTCAAATTGCTGCCTGGTTCGGCGTCCAGGAGCAAAAGCTGGGCGACTTCTTTTCTCATGTGCTGGTGAGCTTATTATAACAAAATTTTCACCGGTCATTTGTAGGGAAGAATGGATCCGCGGATCTCACCCCAGCGCAGCGCGTCTTCGATGCCTTTTTCGATGGGAAATTTTGCTTCCCAACCGATCAACCGCCGGGCAGTGTCGGCGTTGGCATATGCCCCGGCGACGTCGCCTGGGCGGGGCGGCGTTTCTTGCTTATTGATGGTTTTTCCAATCACCGTTTCGAACGCTGTCACCAGCTCACGCACTGTCACGCCGCGCCCGGTTCCCAGGTTGATGACCACATAGCGGCTTTCGGGGTCACCGGCCCGTTCAAATATTTGCGGGAACTGCTCAACTGCCTGGACGTGAGCCTGCGCCAGGTCCCACACGTGGATGTAATCGCGAATTCCCGTGCCGTCGCGGGTAGGCCAGTTTACCCCGGTAATCTGGAAGTACGGCAGCTTGCCCAGGCCTACATCGACCAGCTTGCCCAGGACGTGTGAGGGGTTTTCAATGTGGATGCCGGAGCGCATCTGTGGATCGGCTCCAATCGGGTTGAAATAGCGCAAAGCAATCCCGGCCATATCGGGATAGGCCGTGCAAAAATCTCTCAGGATCATTTCCATCATATACTTCGTCCGCGCGTAGGGGCTGCCGGGGCGGAGCGGTGAGGTCTCGGTGACCATGTACCCGGGCACGACATCGTAGATGGAAGCCGATGAACTGAATACCACGCGGCCATGGCCCAGTTCTTTCAAGGTATGGAAAAATTCCAGCGACTTGGCCACGTTCTCACGGTAGTACTCGTATGGCTTTTCCACCGATTCCGGCACCACGATCAGCGCCGCGCAGTGAATGGTGGCGTAGATATCCGGGTGCTCGTGAAAGATCTGCTCCACGACCGGGCGATCGGCAATATCGGCCTGGTAAAAGATGTGCCCGCGTGTAAACTCGGGCCGGCCGGTCACGAGTGAGTCGAGGATCACCGGGGTGTGCCCAGCGTCCTTGAGCGCCGAGTTGATCGTGCTGCCAATGTAACCGGCTCCGCCGGTGACCAGTACTTTCATATGCCTGCCTCCGTAACTGTTGTGATTCGGTTTTTGATCCTCAAGGTTTGTGGCAGGCCAGCTCAGCCTGCACAATCTGCAGAACCTGTTCCTTTTCTGGGCCTGGGGGCGTTTCGCGCTCGATCCGCTCCCAGAGCTTGCAAAGTACCTGGGTCATCACCGGGGTGACCGCGCGTGCTTCACGGCTCAATTCGAGCGCGCGGTCCCAGTTGCCGGCGTGAGCGTAGCCTTCGATAAATGGGAACCGCTCGATCGGGTCATTCGGATAGTCGCTTTTGGCAAAGGCTTCGTCGCCCAGGGCGGCGACCTGCGCCCAATCGTGCTCCTGGCGGGCCAGGTCAGCCTTTTCATAATAATAGCACCACCCGCGCGCAATTTCTTCTCCATAAATATGCGCGGGCGGGCGCGGCTGCGGCTTTCCTTCTGGCGGGGTAGCCAGGATCGGCACAGTTGTAGAAAGCGCCAGTGTTTCGCGCAAATAGGTGGGTACCATCCAGTTGACGGTTTCTACTTCGGGGTCGAGCACGCGCAGGCAGCCAGGCGGTTGGTAGTATACGGTGACCATCTGCGAAGTATTGCCAGAGAAGGTGGCTGCCAGGTAATCGTGCTGAATGGCACGGTCGGGTTGAAAATTGCCCAGGTTTTCGGCTTTGCGCAGGGTTGGGTAAAAGAGCATGTAGCGCATGACCGGTGGATCGTTGTTTGGGTCGTAGATCCAGTTCAGCGGCGCCGAGAGGGAGTTGTCGGTGTAATGGGTCACTGGCAGTTCGTTGCTCAAGAGTGCAGTGCCGGGCTCAAGGTCGGGCATTCGCCAGACCATTTGCCAGAACATGCTACGCTGCACGCTCCAATCGCGGTTGTACACGATCGCCGATTGGAAATGCAGCCCAATGCTGAAACCCAGCACAGCGCCGAGCAGGACCGGTTTTGACCAAGCGGGCAGCGGGAGAAAACTAAGCAGGCCGGCAGCAGCCAGGCTGGCTCCCAACATAAAGGGCAGGATGAAGCGGTCATTGGGGAACACCAGGCCGACTTTCAGGTCCGTCAGCCAGAAGGGTCCTCCGGCCAGGGCGAGCGCCAGCAGGCCGGTTGCGACCGGCTGCCAGGCCCAGGGCTGGATGTCCAGGAGGCCCCGAACATTTGGGACGCGTTTGGGAAGCGGTTCGGTGGGCCGGTGCAGCAGCAGGTACAGGGTGGCCAGCAGGCCGCCCCCGGCGACGAAGATCCAGTAGCGCTGGAGGTTCGCCGCCCCGACCTGCGCGATGGTTGGTAGGGTAAAAGCCTTGGCAATGGCCCCTGCGCTGGCTTTCCAGATATCCTCCAGCATGGTGATCAATAACGCTGGAAGCGCCTGCAGCGGTTCGGCCCTGAGACGGTCAAGCAGGGCCGGCTGGTAAGTCTGGAAGCCAAACAGGACTGAGCGCCAATACATGGCCCCTGCGAAAATAACCAGGTAAGGCAGCCAGGCCAGCAGGGTGTGGCGCAAACGCCGGCGAGGGTCTGGCTCGCTCCGGGCCAGCACGATCCACAGGATCACCGGGCGCAGCAGGTCCAGCAGGAAGAAGTACTCCATGGAGAGCAGGTTTAACAGAGACAGCAGGCTGGATGCCACAGTGAGCGGCCAAAACCAGCCTTTCTGCCGGCGGCTGCCGGCGCGGCAGCGCTGTGCCAGGACCATCCAATTGAGAGAAAGCAGCAGGCTGGTCAGGACGATATAGAAATGGCT
This sequence comes from uncultured Anaerolineaceae bacterium, assembly GCA_964490575.1. Taxonomy (GTDB): domain Bacteria; phylum Chloroflexota; class Anaerolineae; order Anaerolineales; family Anaerolineaceae; genus DSYU01. The sequence continues at coordinate 12,689 of CAZBDC010000013.1, forward strand.
GTACATGAAAGCGATAAACTGCTGGCTGAAGCCCGGGTAAAGGACAAACAGCATCACCGCCCAGGCTGCAAACCGGGGGCGCTCAGGCCAGACCTGGCGAAGCAGGCCCCACAGGGCCAGCCCGGTGATCCAGCGCATCAGCAGGCCGAAGATTTGCCAGGTGAGCGGCGAACTGCCGAGCAAAGGCGTGGTGGTGCGGTAAATCAATCCCCATACCGGCCGGTTGGTGGAAAAATAGCGGGCCAACCCATCGCTACCCATGGTGGAGGCAATCCAGGAAATTGGAAAGTCATCCCAATAGAACCCCAGGCGGGGGATGAGCGGCGCGTACGCGGCGGCGCACAGTGCCAGGAGAACCCAGGGGTAAAGCGGCGCGCTGGAAGCCAGGGCCAGCGCCTGCCGGAGGAGGTTTTTCTGGCGGAGCAGGTGTATCATGGGGACTGGCTGGGCTCAGCAGGGTGAGATGGGCTGCCAGGCTGCCGCACGACCTGCCGAACCAGGTAAATGGGCCGGCGCTTGACTTCCTGGAAGATGTAGCCGATATAGACGCCGATGAAACCCAGCAGAATCATCAAGATGCCGCCGATGACCAGCAGGACAAACATCAGCGAACTCCAGCCGGGCGCCAGGCTGTGCTGGTTGCCGGTTACCCAGAAGCTCAGCACATAGACCATCTCCGCCAGGGCCAGGAAAAGCAGGAGCAATCCCAGCGAAAGGCCGATGTAGAGTGGAACCAGCGAGAAAGAGAAGATGGCGTTTGCGGCCAGCCGCAACATTTTCCGCAGGGTATACTTTGACTTGCCGGCCAGGCGCTCCGGCGGGTGGTAGGGCAGGATGACCGTCCGGAAACCCATCCAGGACACCATGCCGCGCACGAAACGGTGGTATTCTCGCATCTGTTTGAGACCTTCCACGGCCGTGCGGCTCATCAGGCGGAAATCGGCCCCACCTGGGAGGACCTGGGTTTCTCCGATCCGGTTGATCAGCCGGTAGAACAGGCTGGCGGTCTGGCGCTTGAAGGCGGGGCCTTGCAGCTCGTCTTCGCGCTGGGTGAGCACCAGGTCATAACCGGCGGCGGCCAGGTCGAGCATCGCCGGGATCAATTCGGGCGGATGCTGGCCATCACCATCCAGGGTTATCACATAATCGCCCTCAGCCGCGTCGATCCCGGCGGTCAGGGCCGCCTGGTGGCCAAAGTTGCGGCTGAGCTCGATCACCGTCACCCGCCCATCCTGGTGAGCCAGGCGGTTCAGCAGGTCGCTCGAGTCATCGGCCGAGCCATCGTTCACATAGTAAATCAGAAAGGTGTATGGCAGCGGCTGAAGGGCGCTGGACAATAACTGGTGGAATGCCAGCAGCGCCTCTTCTTCATTGTATACGGGGATTACGATGCCGACCGTTTTCCGGCCAGCCAGCGGGGTGGTGGCGACCAAGGTGGCTCTCGAAAGTGAGGGTTGAGATTGGCCGGGACAGCCCCGGCCCGCAGGTAAGTATAACGTATTTTATGGCATAATTGTAGCCGCCCAGCGCGATCCCTCTGGTAGGAAACCACACTCCCATGACCAATCGTCTCAAAATCTTCTGGGGCAATATCCAGGCCTTGTGGAAAATGATGCCTCCCACGGCCCGGTTCCTGCTCATTATTTTTGCCCTGGCCGCCCCGCTGGCGGTCCTGATCCTGTCCTCCGAGCGCGATTTTTGGCTGCTCCTGTGCGGCGGGTTGGGTTTGGTTGGGGTTTGGGCTGCCTGGGTCATTTACCGGCTGGTCTTACGGGGTCCAAAATGACGGGTGGGGGTGTTTAGCAGGCGCCCAGGTCTATTCTTGAGTAAAGATTCTCGCGGCCTCGCTTACTGGCAAACCGGAGCGCGCCCATGCCGCGCAGGCTGTAGACGACTTTTTGAGCCAGCCGGGTTTGCTGGCGCATGGCTGCGGCAAGCTCGCGCACGGTGAAGGGATCGGGGAGGCCGGCTGGCAGCAGGGCGACCAGGTCGCCGGCAGATTGGAAGACGCGCCGGTCGACGACTTCCAGCAGACGGCGTTCGATGGTAACCCAGCCCTTGCTGCGGTGGTGTTTCTTTGGCACTGGCCGGCGGAATTCTTCTTCACGCGTCAATAGAACCTCGAGCGAGAAGTTCGGGCTGAGGATGAAGGCCGGGATATAAACGAGCTCGCCAAAGACATGTTCCACATGCCCGCGCCGGGGCGATTTTCGCCGGGTAGGGTTCCCACCATCCGTAGGCAGGGTCAGGATCCACTTTTCGAGCGGGATGGGGAACACCAGCCGGACCGGATGGCTGATGACCAGCTTGGCCAGCTTGCGTTTGAGCCGGTAAAAGCTGCCGGTCTGGATCTCAACCAGCAGATCGCCGCGAACCAGGTCGATGATGTAACCGTCCACCCGGGTCTCCGACAGGTCGCCGGGGCTGGCGTACCACTGCTTGAGCGCGGCGTGGAGCGATTTTTCATTATAGGTGTTGATTCCATCAACTGAGAGAGGAAGGTGGTTGTCCATAAACGCTACCGGGCCATGTTTAAACCGGCTCGCTGCTCAAGAAGCGCGAGAAAGCCTCCGCGCGCAGGAAGAAGATGATCGCCAGCCCGCCCAAAAAACCACCCAGGTGAGCCCAGTAATTGACGCTGTAAGGAACATCCCGGAGTGTAACGAGCACAGCCGGGATGATCTGGATGATCAGCCAGTAAATGAGGAACCAGAAGGCCCGGATGCGCGGGAAGGTTGACACAAACCCCAGCAGAAGAAAGGTGCGGATGCGCCCGCCCGGAAACAGGATCAGGTAAGCGCCCAGCAGCCCGGCCACTGCGCCGCTCGCGCCGATGCCGGGGATGTCCTCTTCAAAGCGGATCAGGGTGCTGAGCAAGTCGGCGGAAAGGCCGGCCAGCAGGTAGAAGGCCAGGTAGCGCCAGGGCCCGCAGGCGTCTTCCACCCGCCGGCCAAAGACCCACAAGAAGAGCATGTTGCCTGCCAGGTGGATAAAGTCGGCGTGGATAAAGGTGGCGGTGATGGACGCCAGCGCCCCACCCCCCTGTTCGTTAATCAGGTACTGGGGCACCGACCCGAAGAGGGTGTAAAGGGTAACCGGATAGAAACCCCACAGCAGGGTCGTAAATACCATGACCAGGAAATTTACGGTGATCAGCGCCAGGGTGATGATGGGCGGGCCGCTGTATCGGTTGGGCTCGGTGTCATTCAAGGGCACGAAGATCATCCTGGCCTCTCTATCGGATCCCGGGGAACATCGAGGCCTGCAGCACGCCCAAACGGTGCCCGGCTTCGATCAAAAACAGGGTATACGGCGCCAGCAGCAGGGCCAGGCCGAGCAGGCGCAGCCCTTTGCGCATTTCGGGCTCATCGTTGGTCCCAGGTGGGCCAAAGTGTTTCACCCAAATTTGTGGGGCAGGGCGCATGCCCGTGACGACCACCAGCAGGCTGCCGGCCGCTACGCTGGCAATCCCGGGCAGGGCCACCAGGGGCATGTGAAGCAAGTTGAACCCGCTATGCATGAAGAGCATGAGCAGGAAGAGTAGCACCGGCCCCAGCGCCAGCCGGGCGATGTTCAAGTTTGGATGGATTGACTGCAGCGCCTGCGCTTCTCGTTTCAGGTGAATGCGCTCGATCCGGTTTTGGGCTTCCAGCCGCTCGACCGGGGAAGAGGAATGGGCAGACAGCGCCTGGTAGACCAGGATGGCCTGCGCATCTTCGCCGCGCTCTTCCAGGTGCCTGCCATGCTGGAGCGGATCCTGTTGGATGTAGCGGAGTGTTTCAAGGCGCTGCCGGGCTGCCTGGTTGTTTGGGTTGAGTTCCAGGGTCTGTTCGAGCGCATTGATCTTTCGGGCTGGATCCGGGTGAATCTCGCTGAGTGCCTGCCAGGCGCGTTCTTCCTGCGGGTTCTCGGCCAGGATTTCTTCCAGCTGGCGAACCGCCTCAATCAGCCGCCCGGCGTTGGCGAGGTGCCGCGCCATCCGCAGCGTGTTTTCCGGGGACGGTGGAGGGGCATTGCCTGGGCTTGCCTCGCCCAGGTGCGGATAAGCCAGCAGCAGCGCGGCGCGGCGGGCGGTGAGGTCTGGATCGCCCGGCTGCAGAGCCAGGGCATTCTCCAGGGCAACCAGTTGATCTTCCGGTTCATCTACCAGGCGGCTGAGGTAAATCCAGGCCTCGGCCTGGTGAGGGTCTTGCTCGACCACTTCCAGGAACAGGCTGCGCGCCAGCGCCCGCTGCCCGGATTGGGCCGCCTGGATGGCATTTTGCAGCGTTTCGGAGGGCGCGGGCATGCCTACATTATACTAAAGCGGATCCAATGCCTCGAGGTCCCGTGCACGAAGAGGCGGGCGATCTGTCCGGCTTCGCGCTCCGTTTCTTGTTTCGACCGGTCCCAGCCAATCACCTGGGGATACCAGCCGATGCCGTCGAGGATGCGTAGCGGCTCGCTCCAACTGTGCGGGTCGGCGATATCCGGGGTGAAGCAGATGTAGATGCCTTCCTGTTTCCAGATCGGGTCGATTGCCCGGTTGAGCAGGATGACGTACTGCTGCAGGTGGGTGTTCCAATGCACGGAAGGCCCCCAGAAGGTATCGGGCTGCGGATCATACCAGCTTGCGCGGGCCGGTAGGTTCGGAGTGACCTCGCCGCCCAGGCCGGGCGATTGCCAGGCCCCGTTGTGCCACTTCATCACCTTGCCGACCGGCCCGGAGCGGTCGGAATACCGCATGCGCGCCAGGGCAATGCCCTGCTGCCGGACATCCCGGTAGTAGGTGCCCATCACGAAGTAAAAGTATTCACCCTGGCGGTCGAGGATCACCGAGAAGTCGCCGTTGCCACCCGCGAAGAAGTAGTTGGGGGTATCGAAGTTATACGTGTCCGGCCCGCCTGCCAGGACAATCCCCAGGTCGTCCCAGGTGCGGCCATTGTCGCGCGAGACAAGCGCACCAATCAGCGGCGCGGTCAGGCGGTTGGGGCGGCCTTCCTGCACCGCTTCTGGGATCAGGTAAGCGGGTTCGTTGTGATACCAGCCGTACAGGATGCCGTCTGGATCCTGGTGGACTGACTCAATCCAGCGCCCCCCATCGCGGTAGGCGGTGTAGACGACCGGCCCGGTTGCGGACATCTGGGCAACATCTGCGCCGGAAGAAAGGTAGGGGTGCCCGGTGGAATTGATCAGGTAGAGCTTTCTTTTTGACCACCAACACGGGCTGTTGCAGTCTGTTCCGCCGGTCGGGTCGCCGGGAAATTTGATCGCCGGGGCATCTTCGATCTCGATGCGGATATTGCCAACTTGATACTGGGCCTGGCCGGACATACCGTTTCTCCTTGGATAATTTTAGGCATAATTGTATTCTATTTCGGCCTGGATTGGAATAAGTTCTTCAGATTACCAAAACAGGCCCCGAATCAGGATATCTTGAGAAGGAGCGACTCCTCTTCTTCCAGGGTGGTAAACAACAGGCCGGTCGACATCAGCTCGCTGCCCAGGGCCTGCTGGTGAAATTCTCCTTCCAGTCCCTGGATCCGGTAGGCCCGTTCTGGCTGGAGGTTTTGAAGCTGGATGGAACGCGCGGCAGGCGCGCCGGGCAGTCGGAAAACAAAAAGCAGGTGCTCGCTTGCGCCCGGCAGGCTGTATTGAAAAGCGCTCCAGCGCTCGCCCTCCCCGCTACGCCTGGGCTGATCGGTCAGCCGGTACAGGTCGGCCTGCTGGACGAAGCGGCGGACCTGTTCTTTGTACAGGCGGGTATGGGTCTCCAACCGGGCTGCCACCCAGTTGGGCAGGTCGGGCAGTTTTTGCGAAAAGCCGTACAGCCCAAGCATGGAGATGCGGGTGTAGTAATCGAGCTGTTTCTGGGTCAGGCGCGGATCGCGCGGGTTGAAGATCTGCGGCGGCGGAGGCGTTTCCATGCGCCATTCGCAGAAACTCCAATGCAGGAGCACATCCGGGGCGAGCATGGTGCTGGCGCCCCAGAAGATCTGCAGATCGTGCACCGGCCAATCCGGGTCGCTCAGGTAGGTCATATAGGTCTGGCGCAGGATTCCCAGGTCGATCCGCAGCCCGCCCGAGGAGCAGTTTTCCAGCACCACTTCGGGGAAATCCTGGCGCAGCCGCTCGAGGGTGCGGTAGTAGCCGCGGTAGTGTTCGTACAGGCCGTCGCCGGACTGGTGCCCGTGGTCGGTCCGATCGCAGCCGGCGCCCGGGTCGAGGTTGAAGTCGAGCTTGATCCAGTCGCAGTCGTATTCGCGGATCAGCCGGCTGAGGGTCTGGTAAGCCCATTCCTGAACGGCCGGGTTGCCAAAGCAGACGTAGCCCAGGCGCTTGCCGGCGCGGGTCGCCGGGAAGTCGGGGTAATCCCTGGCAAGCTGCGCGTTGATCCCCAACCCTTCGATCTCGCACCACAACCCAAAGCGCATCCCGCGCGCGTGGGTGTAATCGGAGAGGGCGCGGATGCCGGATGGAAAGCGGCGGTCGTTGACCAGGTGCCAGTCGCCACGGTATTCGTACCAGTGGGTGGCGGGGTCGCTGGGGCCAAACCAGCCGGCGTCCAGCGTGCAGATCTCGACCCCCAGCCCGGCGGCCCGGTCCACGTTGCGGCGGAAAACCTCTTCGTTGATCTCCACGTCTTCGTAGCTCCACCAGTGGTTCCACTCGACCGGCAGCAGGCTGGCGAGTGCATTGCGCGGGTACCAGTGGGTGCGCCCCACCCGGGCGTACTGCTGCGAAACGGCGTTGAGGCTTTCGCCCAGGACGAGCACAACGGGCGGCCCTTCCATCGCCTGCCCGGCCTGCAGCTCTTTGGAAAAGCTCCAATCGTGCAGGCCGCCACTGACCCGCCAGCCCTGGCTCTCTAGCGGCTCGAAGCGGAAGACCCAGTTCCCCGACCAGGCGGCTGCCCCGGAAAAGACAGCCTGGTCACCACGTTGCAGCGCAAACCAGGGGTGCTGGCCTTTGGAAGAGCGCCCGGAGCGGGTTTCCAGGATGGTTTCTGCGGCCAGGCGAACCTGCTGGAGTTCGAACTCGCAGCCCCAATCGCCGGTGTAGTACAGCAGGTCGGCGGTGGCGGCGGGCAGGTCGAGCGAAAATGAATCGACCCGCTCGACCCGGCAGGCCGGCGCAGACAGGTTGCGGATCACCGGCCACAGTTCAACCAGGGCCGTGCCGGCATAGACCTTGATGTGCTGGTCGACCACGAAGCCCGGGCCTTCGAAAGACAACCTGACCTGGCGAACGCCCGCCGCGGGCGTCGTTTCCGTTACTTCTTTCAGGCGCAGGTTCCCGGCGTGGTAAGGCTGCCCGTTGATGACAATCGTGAACAGGCGCGCAGGAGAATCCGGGTGGAGCCAGTTCTGGTCCCCCGCCCCGTATTGTGTGATGGTGAGGACCTGGTCTTCGCTTTTCAGTGCCAGGTGAAGCGGGCCGGTCGAAAGGTCAATCTGGTTGGCTGGCATGGGTCTCTCCAATGTTTTGAGTTTATTCGGAATGCGCTGAAATCGTATCAGCGCGAATTGAATGTCGTGTAAAGAAAGGTCTGGAGCTTTTCTTTCTCGCTGGGGATATTTTCTGCCAGGCGAGCCAGGATCACCGGCGGCAGCCAGGCATCCACCGCAGCGGCGGTCACCGCCGGGTTGAGCTCGAAATAGCGCCGTAAATAGGCGCGCAGGAAGATCCCGCGCAGCAGGTTGGCGATCTGCCGCATCAGCCAGCTTGCGTCCAGCACCGGCCCAAAGCGGAGCAGCATGATCGTGCGGGCCACGTCAGCGGCGGGCTGCCCGGCGCGGGCGGTCATCCAATCCAGCACCACCTGCCCGGTGGAGGTCATCATCACCTGGTCGGGATGGAAGTCGCCGTGGCACAGCGCTTCGCCATCCGGCAGGCCGGACAGGCGCTCCAGGGCAGTTTCCATCCAGCCCGGTGGCAGCCCTTCAATCCGGCGGATGGTATTTTCCAACTCGCCTCGATAAGTGGGCAGGCCGGCGCCCCGCTGGCGGTGGATGGCGGCCTGCAGCCCGGCAAACTCCCGGGCAAACCGGGCGCACAACCAGGGCCGGGATCCCAGCCGTTTTAACAAAGGCTCGCCGGTCACCCGCTCGTAGACCAGCCCGTACCGTCCCTCCAGAGTCAACTCGCCGAGCAGCTTTGGCGTAGGCAGGTCCGTGGCCGATACGATCCTGGCAGCCTGAGCCTCGCGCCCGGCCCAGCCGGCAGGCACCCAATCGTAGAACAGCTTCAGGATCTGCCGGTCCTGCCAGGCCAGTATTTCCGCGGTGCGACCGCGGGCGATGATGGTTCTTGCAGTGTTTGTCATATTACTCGCATTGTACTTTATAAAATAAGATGGTTAATGGTCAGCAGGCCGCTCGAATGATTGCACTTTCCGGATCAATTCATCCAGGTAATATAGCGGCGCATTCCTGGCAGTGCGAGTGGCAACCAAATGGTCAAGCACTTTTTGGGGTTCTTGTCTGCCGATCTTAAGGATCAGTGCATAAATGCTGCATGGCTCATGATTGCCAGTTTCTTGGAAATTAAGACCCTCGATCAGACCGGGCAGAATTCGCTCGGGAGAGAAACTGGTAATACGATCCACCAGTTCCACATTCTCCTGAAAGATACGATCACCCTTTTCGGAGATGGCTTTCACAAGGAAATTAAAGGTCTCTTTTTCAGCTGCCGACAGCCGTTCAATTTTTGTATCAAAATTTAGTTCTCGGCGTTGGGTTAGAAATTTATCCAGGATCAATAATATCCAGCGGTTTGATAGGTTGATCAAATTGTGGTAGAAGCCCTCGCCATCTTCTCGGACAACAAAAAAAGTTTCCTTAGCTGACTTCACCTGCTCTCGATACAACGGATGAGCCAGGTTGATTCTGGCATAAGGTTCACTCCCTTCCGTTTGAACATCTCGGCTTGTAAAATACGCATACTTAATTGCATGACGCACTTGACTGAAGCCAATTCTGTGAGGATCAATCCCGCCTTTGATCGTGATCTTTGCATAACGAGCTTCTGGATGGGAGTTAGTTTCTGTAAGCGAATTGGCAGTGTAACCACCAGGCGGTAGTAATAAAATCCGGGTGATCATTTCTTGCGGTTCACATACAAGTTTCAGGATGTGAGAGGCTGATCGGTGAATCGCTTCGGTCGGCTGATTTCCGAACAACCCATGCAAAGTATGCTGGAATAGTCTTGATTGGTAGATCTGGATGAATTCATACTCTGCCGTCATTTACTATTTCCCTTTTTCTCCACCCACAGTTTTTCTCCATCCGTCGTTATGTGATACCAACTCCCCGGCTGCGTGTTGAGCCAGTTGGGGCCTTCCTGCTCCATCTCGTCCTCTCCTGGCGTGAAGATAATCGCCTGCGGCGCGTAGGCCAGCCACTTTTCCTGGCTGGTCTCCTCCAGGTCGCGGGGCTCGAGCACGATCAGGCTGAGGTTGGCCAGGTCTTGCGCCGCCAGCCGCCCGGGCGGGACTCCGCCGGGGAGCAAGGCGCGGAAATTCTGCCAGCGCAACAGCAGTGCGCTGCCCTCGTCGGTCACCGCCAGAACTTCCATCCGCGCCTCGTTCCCAAAGGCCAGCGCCCGTCCGGGCTGCAGCAGATGGGTTGGGATATTTTCATCTCTTAAGAATTCAACCAGGCGCGCGCCGGTGCGGTTGTCGGGGGGCAGGCAGCCCCACAGGGCCAGCCCGGGTGGGTAGTGCTCGAGCACGCCGGCCAGGCTGCTGAAAGCGTCCGTTTTTGGCGCGTTGATCAGCAGCGCGTCGATGCGGTGGTCGAAGGGCGAAAGCCAGCGCCCGAGGATGTCGTTGATCTGGACCTGCGATGGCCCACCGTTGGCCAGCAGAGTCTCGCCGCCTGTCCCGCGCAGCAGAAGCACCTGGCTGCCATTTACATCGAAGACGACCAGGTGCAGCCGGCCATCCGGGGCAGCCAGTACGCCTCGCCACAGCAGCGCGGCCAGCAGCCCGGTCCCAGCCAGCAGCAGGCCTGGTTTTAATAGGCTTTTGAACAGGTCAGGCCAGCGCGGGCTGGCCAGCGGCGCCAGCACAACGGCGTAGGCTAGCAGGAGGGTGGTGAAGTTGAAGTCGCCCAGCGCCACCGACCCGCCCGGGATGGTTGCCAGCAGCTCGACCATGCGGATGGTATAAGCCACCAGCGGCCAGGCCAGGGCGGCGATGGCGTGGGCCAGCGGGTCGCTGAACAGTCCGGCTACAACGGCCAGCCCGCCCAGAATCATCACCAGCGGTTGGGGCGGCAGGATGAGCGGGTTGGCCAGCAGCGAGCTAATCGACAGGCGCTGGAAATGGAAGAGGATAACCGGCAGGGTCATCACCTGGGCGGCCAGGGTCAGCAGGAAATACTCGCCGACCGGTCCGGCGATGCGCCGGGCGACCTGCGCGGGTAGGCGTTTCTCGAGCAGGCTGGTGAAGCCGTCCTCGAAGCGTTCGCCGTACAGCATCAGGCCGAGGGTGGCGAAGAAGGAGAGTTGAAAGCTGGGGTCCCAGGGCATGTTGGGGCTGGCCAGGCTCATGGCGCCGGCGGTGATGGCCAGGGTGTTGAAGCCGGCCGAGCGGCGCCCAATCTGGTGGGCCAGCAGGGCCATGCTGCTCATGATGGCGGCGCGCACGACGGCAGGTGCGGCGCCGACCAGCAGCGCGTAGAGGGTGATGGTGAGGATGGCTACCCCGGTGGCGACCCAGCGCGAGAAGATGCGCCCGAACAAGCTGGCGAACAGCCCGGCCAGGATGGCAAAATTGAAGCCGGAGATGGCAATGATGTGGGCAGTGCCGGTGTCGCGGAAGGCATCCGCCAGGGCGGGGGGCAGGTCGTTGTCGAGCCCCAACAGGATGCCGGCCAGCAGGGGCGCCTCAGGGGCCGGGAAGAGATGGTAGATTTCTTCATACCCCCAATCGCGCAGCCGGTAAATTGCCGCCAGGACCGGGCTGCCCGCGTCACGCGCCGCCAGCTGCACGCGCGGGTAGGTGACATAGGTGTAAACGTTCTGGCGAGCCAGATAATCGCGATACGAAAATTCCTCGTTTTCGGGCGGGGTGACCGGCTGGCCGCTGACCAGCAGCCGGTCGCCGTACTGCCAGCCCGGCTGACCGGGCAGGTAGGCCAGGACTAGCCCGTGGGATGGTTGGGCAGGCCCGGCCCGGCCTTCCGCATCCAGCGGGGCGATCGTTTCAACCTTCAGGCGCAGGAGGGTCGCCGCGTCACGCCGGTCAGGCGGGGCGGCCACCACCGCCCGCAGGCGGAACTCGCCCTGGTCGTTGAAGGCTGCCACGTGCCCGCGCTGCAGGTCCGGGCCGCTGGCGGCCATCCGCGTTGCGCCCAGGAAGAAGACCGCCAGCAGCAGAACCGGGGCGATCGACAGGCGCGGCTCGGGCTGCGCGGCCCACTTCAGCCGCCGGAGCAGCACGGAGCCGGTGGGCAGGCGCCCGAGCAGCAGCCACAGCAGCAGGCTCGCGAGCGCCAGCCCCAGCCAGCCGGCTTCTTGCCAGGGCAGGTATTTGCCCAGCGCCAGCCCGGCGACGAAGGCGATCGAGATCCACAGCAGCGGCATGGAGGCGGTTTCCCTTCCAAGGAGAGGAGGTTAGGGTGATTGTACATCGGAAAAAGTTAATCGCTACCCGGTCTCTTGGCTTGAATTTTTTGTTAGAATATAATATTATCGACAAACGTAGTATTCATTATGGGTTTTCGGAGTTTATCGTTTTGTGTGAGCAACGCAGACGCTTACACAAAACGATAAAGCATCCAAACAGGATATCTTGCATGGAAGAAAGAACAACTGCTGAAAGAGTGATATTCGCCACCCTGGATGTGCTGCTGGTTGCGGGCGCCATCCTGGGTGTTCTGACGATCGATCGTGGCAGGTGGATCACCTCGATGCCGGCCTTTTACGAGTCCCCGGGGCTTCCGCTGGACGCCAGCGTTTCAGACCGGGAGGCTCCGGCCGCGATTGGGCCTGGAGGCGCCGCAAGCGGCATTGCCCAGGCTGGAGGCGGCTGCCTGCCCAGATCCCAGTTGATGGGCTCGCCGTGGTATGAAACCTATCTGTATCTTGGCGCCTATCAGGCGGCGGTAGGGGATGATGATCGGCTTAAAGGTGAGGCTGTGGCGATGGTTGACTGCGATAAGGAAGATGATCCTCTCCGTGGTTATATTAGATGAACAACTACGTATGCTTACTGCGCGGCATTAATGTGGGCGGTAATCACCCGATAAAGATGGCCGCGCTGGCAGCCTGTTTTGAGGCGCTGGGCTTTTACCATGTGCGCACTTACATCCAGAGTGGGAATGTTATATTCGGCGCTGAGGAGCCAAAGCGGGCCAGGCTGGTCGGGATGATTGAAGCGGCGCTGTCGCAAACCTTCAACTATGAGGCGCGCGTGGTTGTGCGTTCGGAGGAGGAGCTAAAGGGGATTGTTACGCGGGCGCCAGATGGCTTTGGCAGCGCTCCATCCATGTACCGCTATGATGTCTTCTTTCTGAAAGAACCGCTGAGCGCTTCTGAAGCGATCAAAGGGATCACTCCAAGGGAGGGAGTCGACCAGGTTTGGGCCGGGGACAGCGTCCTTTATGCTTCGCGGCTGATCAGCCGGGCATCCCAAAGCCGCCTGTCTCGCATAATTGGCCTGCCCATCTATCAAGACATGACCATCCGCAACTGGAACACGACTACCCGGCTGCTGGAGATGATGGGTGAAATGGAGCTATAAAGCAGAAATTAACAGGAAATCGCTTAATCCGCTTCTTGTTTACATCGCCATCAAGATAAAGGCAAATGCGAGCACGTCGTTTGGCAGTTGGATCAACCAGGCCCAGGCAAACCCACGCGTTTCGAGCATGCTTTTCCCGAGGATCCAGCCTAACAAAGCCGCGAAGAGGAACGCGGTCGGCCCCATCTGGGTGAATTCCAGGTGGCCCAGGCTGAAGAACAGGGTGCTCAGCAGCAAAGTGTTTGACCTACCGAAAACCGGCAGCAGGACCGGAAACAGCCCAGCGCGGGTGTAGAAATTCTCATTGAAGGCGTTGAGGGCAGCAAAGAACAGGATAGCCGGGAAGAGCGGGGCCAGCCTGGCCAGGTCGCTTCCCGAGGGCCGGTTGGCCATGAGCATGATGATCAGGGTGATGACCGCGATCATGAAGAGGAAGCTGAGGCCGGTTTTCTTCCACCGGTCGGTGGGCTTGATCCCAAGCCAGCGCACCGGTCCGGCGGGGGCGTCCATGTCTCCAACAGTCATGAAATAATCGGTGCGTTTGAAGCCCATCACTACCAGCATGATCCACGCCGCCAGGGAGGGCAGCAGACGCAAGATTTGCGCGCCTAGCTCATGGATGAAGGAGAACGAGACACCGGCCTGGGCCGGAAACAGCCCTTGCCAGAAGGCGCTGTTGGCGATGAACGGGCGCAGCGCTTCGTTAGCCAGCAGGATGGCGAGCAGCAAAGAGAGATACCCCCGCAGCAGCCTGGCTGGCCGGTATACGATGGCAAATAGAAACAATATAGCCAGCAGGATCCCCCGCGCCCAGAGGACCTGAACCGGTTCCAGGTTGAAAAGCTGCTCTCCAATTGCCTGTGGCAGCATGGTGGCAAAAAAGGTCGCGATGATTGCAAGCGTAAGGAGGAAGGAGGAACGTTCCGTAGCCAGCAGAGGAGTGCTCATTTCATGCTCCTGTTTCGAGAATCGACCCGTTTTATTTTTATCATAGCATGTTTGTGTTTGCATGGCACATCGGTTTCCCGAAGAAGGGCTGATCTTCTGGAATTTCGGATGCCTGGATCATCTCTTTGCCAGGCAATTGAACCGCTTGAAGATCGCCATTTTGACCAGTACAATAATGCCATGATTACCCTTACCGCATCCCAATACATGTCCCTGCGTTCTTTCTTCTATCCCGAGACCCCGGTTTACCCGGTTGGGCTGCACGTACTCAACAGCGGGCACGGGCGGCTGTATGCTGACCGCTGGCCCGAACCACACGCCGTGCTGGCTGAGAGCGCCGGCAATTACACCCTGACCGGCGACCCGCGGACACTGGCGCCGGGGGATCTCCGCCCGCTGGTGCGCGGGTTCGTCAGCGCGCCGACCGGCTGTACGTGATCGGGGTAGATATTCCGGCTGCTTGAGCTACAGCTTCAGCCAGGGGAAGATGCGCGGCGTGCGGGCGCGGTAATCCTCGTATTCCTGGCCAAACTGTTCGACCAGCTTGCGTTCCTCGAAGATCGTGCCGATCCACATGTAGGCGGTGACGCCCAGGTTGAGGGCCAGCAGGTTCCAACTCATGGTGGGCGCCAGCCACAGAAAGAGATAGGTGCAGGTATAGAGCGGGTGGCGGACCCAGCGGTACAGCCCGTTCAGCACCAGCTTTTCCGGGCGTGGCGTGGTGTGGTGGGGATCGTAGGCCAGCCATTGATGAATGCCCACAAAGCGCAGCGCGCCGGTCTGCATTACGCCGGCGACCAGCCCGATCACCGCCAGTCCCTGGATGGCCAGGGTCAGGTAGACCCACGGGGCCGGAATAGCATAGATTGGCCGGTCAGGCAGCAGGGCAACCAGGGCCAGCACTGGCAGGAAGGTCAGCCCGCCGGCAATCGAGAAGAACAGGCGGTAATAGCGCCGGTAAGCAGCCTGGCCGAAGCGGGCGGCCGCCCACTGCTTGGCACGGTTGGCTGCCAGGATCGAGTGCAGCCCGCCGTACAGCCCAACCGCCAGCAGGATCCACCAGAAGCCGGTCCCGCTCATTCCCACTCGATGGTCGCGGGCGGTTTGCTGGTGATATCGTAGACGACCCGGTTGACGCCCTTGACCTCGTTGACGATCCGGCTGGCAACCCGGCCCAGCAGGTCGTGCGGCAGGCGTGCCCAATCGGCGGTCATAAAATCATCGGTGGTCACCGCCCGCAGTGCGATCGCTTCCTGGTAGGTGCGCTGGTCGCCCATCACCCCTACCGAGCGGACCGGTAGGAGCACCGCGAAGGCCTGGGAAATCTGCCCGGGTGTGTCCTCCTGGCCGCGGTTGAGCAGCCCGGCTTCGGCCAGCTCGCCGGTGAAGATGTAGTCCGCCTGGCGCAGCCGTTCCAGCCGCTCCCAGTTAATCTCGCCCAGGCAGCGCACCGCCAGGCCTGGGCCGGGGAAGGGCTGGCGCCAGACCAGCCCGGCTGGCAGCCCCAGCGCTTCGCCGACCGCGCGGACTTCATCTTTAAAGAGGTAGCGCAGCGGCTCGACCAGCGCAAAGCTCATATCCTCCGGCAGCCCGCCCACGTTGTGGTGGGTTTTAATGCGGTGGGCCTTGCTGCGGTCTGGCGCGCTGGATTCGACCACGTCCGGGTAAATGGTTCCCTGGACCAGGAAGCGCGGCTGGCCCAGGCGGCGGGCTTCGGCTTCGAAGACGCGGATAAAAGTCTCGCCGATGATGTGGCGCTTGGCCTCGGGGTCGGTAACGCCTTCCAGCTTCTCCAGGAACTCTTCGATCGCGTTGACCGTCACCAGCCGCACGCCCAGGTTCTGGCGGAAGGCCGTTTCGACCTGCTGGCGCTCGTCCTGGCGCAGCATACCGGTATCGACGAACACCGCGCTAAGCTGGCTGCCAATCGCCCGGTGCACCAGTGCGGTGGCTACGGAGGAGTCGACCCCACCGCTGACGGCTGCCAGGACTGGTGCATCGCCTACCTGCCGGCGCACGCGCTCCACGCTTTCGGCGATGATCGATTCGGGCGTCCAATCCTGAGCGGTTCCGCATACTTCGACGGCAAAGCGGCGCAGGATTTCCTTGCCGCCCGGGGTATGGTGAACTTCGGGGTGAAACTGCACCCCAAAGCGCCGTCCGGCTGCATCGCCCATGGCGGCGAAGGGGCTGTTGGGGCTGGCGGCCAGCCGGGAAAATCCAGGCGGCAGCATCTCGATCCGGTCGCCGTGCGACATCCAAACCGGCTGGCTGCCATCCGGGATCAGGGGATTGGCGCGCAAAGTTTCGATCGAAGCAGGCCCGTACTCGCGTTCCTGCGATGAGGCCACTCTACCGCCCTGGGCCTGGGTCAGTAGTTGCATTCCATAACAGATCCCCAGCACCGGCAGATCGCTCTCCAGCACGTAATCTGGCAGGGTCGGAGCGCCTGGCTCGTATACCGAAAAAGGACCGCCGGAGAGGATGAAGCCCTTTGGTTCAATGCCCATCACTCGTTCGACCGGCGAATCCCAGGGGAAGATTTCAGAATACACGTTGAGCTCGCGCACCCGTCGGGCGATGAGCTGGGTATACTGCGAGCCAAAATCCAGGATAGCAATTGCATCGGGCATGTTGATTTTGCCTTGGTTAGCGGTCTTGGGCCGGGCGCAGAAAGCCGGGTTTCGGCAGCCTGCTAATCCACAAAATGGATCTCGCCGTTGTCCATTGAGTTGATGCAGGCGAGGGACTCGATCGGGATATTGAGGTGGGCCAGCGCTTCGCGGCCGCCTTCGAAGGATTTCTCGATCAGCGTGCCGATTCCGACGATTTCGGATCCGGCCGCCTGGGCCAGGCGGACCAGGCCCAGGATCGTGGCTCCCGTGGCCAGAAAATCGTCGATGATCAGCACCCGTTCGGCGTTGGCCAGGAATTCCGGCGAAACAATCAGTTCGACCATCCGGCCCTTGGTGTGCGAAGGCGCAACGGTCAGATACACGGTATCTGGCATGGTGACCGGCTTGCTTTTACGGGCATAGACCACCGGCAGTTGCATGTGCATCGCGGTCATCAGCGCTGGGGCGATGCCCGAGATTTCAGCCGTCAGGATGCGGGTCGCGCCCACGTGGGTAAACCGGCGGGCAAACTCCGCCCCGCAAGCATACATCAAGTGCGCATCGACTTGATGATTAATGAAATTGTCCACTTTTAGAATCCCGTTGCCCAGGTTCTTGCCATCTCGCAGAATGCGTTCTTTGAGCGCCTGCATACCGGTACCTCCTCTGTCTGGATGAACTGAATGGCATTGTACTATATTTCCTTGCCGGCATTGGCTGCTCTTCGGGGCTGTTTTTATCTTGCGATACCGGCCGGATCAGCTTACAAAAAACGGAAAAACGCCGCTTTATCTCGGGTTGTTGGCAGGTTGTAAGGTGAAAAACGGTTTTGTTAATTGCCTTAAAAAAATAACTGTATTAAAATTTATATATAACCAAAAATTAACTAAGCGAGGTTAATTTATTAAGAAAGGTCCGGAAGAGATCCATGAAACACAACCGCTTTTTATCTATCTGCACGTGTTTCAGGGGGACACTGCTTTCATGGCTGATGGTGTGGGCAGTCTGGCTGGGTATGCAGCCAGCAGGCGTGCAGGCGTCGACCGGTTGCCTGGCTGGCGCCCACTGCGTATATTTGCCGGTGGTTACCCGGCGCGAACCGGCCGGCGACCTGGTCCTGGGTGGCGTCGAAGTGACCCAGGGGATCCAGGATCTGCAAAACAGCGTACCATTGGTGGCCGGTCGCCGGACAGTTGTACGAATTTATGCCTGGAGCGGGGCGACTTCGCAGCCCCTATCTGGCGTGAATGTGCTGGTTACTGCCAGCAGCAGCGGGTCTGCGCTCAACAGCTCGCCCGCGGCGCTGACCGCCACCCTCCCACTGGTCAGCCAGCGCTCGGATTACGCCAGCACGATTAACTATGAGCTGCCCTCTGCCTGGCTGGAGGGGACGGTTGACCTGACCATCCGGCTTGACCCGGCGGACGACATTTGCGAAACCAATGAATCCAACAATGTCTATCATCTGCAGATGACTTTTAACCCCGTTCCGGATCTGCAGGTAAAAATTATTCCGGTCGAGTATACCCACGCCGATGGGGTGGTTTACCCGGCGCCTACCAGCGAGCCGCTTAGTGATTGGATCATGCGTACTTACCCGGTCAGCAATATTGATCTTTCCTGGCACGCAGCCTATCCTTTTACCGGCGACCTGACGACGACAAGTAGCTGGTATGCTTTGCTGGACCAGATTACTGCCCTGAAATCGGTAGAAGGTGCGCCATCGGCGCAGGTGTATTACGCACTGGTGCCAATCAGCAATGGCAGTTCGACCTGGTTTCGAGGGAGCATCGCGGGGATTGGCTGGATTGGTTCGCGTGTTTCGGTTGGTCTAAACACCTCCACTGCTCCGCTGATCGCCGCGCATGAGATTGGGCACAATCTGGGGATGTGGCACGCTCCCTGCGGTGGGGCGACCTTCGTTGACCCCAATTTCCCCTACCCAGATGGCTCGATCGGCCAGTATGGATTGGATCTATGGAGCGGCAGGCTTTACAGCCCGAGCAGCTACCGGGATTTTATGTCGTACTGCGATCCCCGCTGGATCTCGGATTACACGTATCAAGGTCTATATCAGTCGCAGGTTCGTTTTGGCGCCAGCCCCTTGCAGGCGCAGGCTTTGCCGGGAGATTCCGCGCAGCGCAGCTTGCTGGTCCGTTACCGGTTCGACCCAGACGGCGTCCAGGCCCTGCCGGCTTACGTGCTTCCTGGCCTGGCCCAGCCGGAACCCGAGGCGGGTGATTACACCGTGCAGGTGCTTGACGCCGCAGGCCAGCTGCTCTCCGCGACGCAGGTGCAGGCTCTTACCATGGCTTTGGATGGGGCCGAGTGTTCCGCCATTCACGCGGTCATCCCGTTGCCCGATCAACCGGCAGCAAAACTGCGCCTGCTCAGGGATGGCCAGGTGCTGGCTGAGCAATTGCTTCAGTTGGATGAGCCGCAAAGAACCGAACCGGTGCGGGTCGCGCAGGGGGCAGGTGCCGCCCATTTCCGTTGGGTTGAGACGACCCGCCCGGTGCTGGTGCGCTATTCTTCGGATGGCGGCCAGACCTGGGTGATCCTGGGTATGGATGCTGCCGGCGGCGATTTGCCGGTCAGCGTCGCCGCGCTGCCTGGCGCTGGCGCGATTTTTGAGGTGATCCCGGCCAGCGCCTGGGTTCATTAGCAGCGTTGCGGCCCCAAGAAATGATTTTCTCCCCTCCCGGCGGTGTTTTTTGCCGTGAGGAGACGTGGGGGCTACCTGCCGGGGCGAACATCAGCGGTAGACCGGTATTGTGTTAGAATCGGGAGCAATGACTCCGATCTTATGGCTTGCTTCCAACTCCCCGCGCCGGCGGCAGCTTCTTGGGCTGACGGGCTGGTCATTTTTGACCCGGCCGGTGGATATTGATGAAAGTCCTCAGCCCGGGGAAGACCCTTCCGTGTATGTGCTGCGGTTGGCGGAAGCCAAGGCCCGCGCTGTCTGTGCGGGCGTGCCGCCAGAGGATGTAATCCTGGCGTCTGACACCACTGTGGCGGATGGTACGCGGATCCTGGGCAAGCCGGTCGATGCGGAGGATGCCCGCCGGATGCTGCGTGACCTGCGCGGGCGCGAGCACCGGGTGTATACGGCAATCAGCGCAGCCAGCGCCCGCTGTGGGCGCCTGGCTACCGACCTGTGCCTCACCCGGGTCTGGATGCGTGATTATTCTGACGCAGAAATTGAAGAGTACATCGACAGCGGCGACCCATTCGATAAGGCCGGGGGCTATGCTATCCAGCACCCTCAGTTCCGGCCGGTCGAGCGATTGGAAGGGTGCTACGCCTGCGTGATGGGGCTGCCGGTCTGCCACGTGGTGCGCCTGCTGGCTTCTTTTGGCCTGCCGCTCCCACGCAATGATGTTACCTCGGCCTGCCCGGAACACCTGGGAATGGAGACGCCCTGTCCTGTACACGAGCATATCCTCCGCCAGGATCCTGGCGGATCAGCTGCGCGCCAACCCTGGAATTCAGCATGAAATATTCTCCTGGCTTGATCTTCGGATTGTTATTCGTATTCTTCGTCACGGCCTGCTCGCCGGTCGTCGCGCCCCCAACGGCGACTGCGCCGGTTCCTGAGGCCACCCGCACCCTGCGGCCTGTCTCGCCGACCATCATCCGCCCGCCCAGCGTGGAGGAGGCGGCCCGCGCTTTCCTGGCTGCCTGGAAAGCGGAAGATTACCCGGCCATGTATACCATGCTGACCCAGGTTAGCCAGGACGCGCTGCCGGAGGAACGCTTTACCCAGCGCTACCGGGATGTCGCTATCAGCATGACGTTAGAGACATTGGATTACGAGATCCTCTCAACGCTGACCAACCCTGCGACGGCCCAGGCCAGCTACCGGGTCACCTGGCAGACGCGCATGTTAGGCGACCTGCCGCCCAAAGAGATGACGATGAATCTCAGCCTGGAGAAAGGCGCCTGGCGGATCCAGTGGGAAGATGGGCTGATTATGCCCGAGTTAAAGGGGGGCAATACCCTGGCGCTCGACCTGAAAGTGCCAACCCGCGGAAATATTTACGACCGCAATGGCCAGGCGGTGGCGATTGCCAGCGACATCTTTGCGCTGGGCGTTGTCAAGGGCGCAATCGACCCGGACCAGGAAGGGCTCTTGCTGAGCCAGCTCTCGCGCCTGACTGGCAAGGACCCGTTGTGGATCAAGGCGCTTTATGACAATAATTTCATTGGCAACGGCACGTACGTGCCGGTTGGCGAGGTCACCAGCGAGGCATTTTTGAGCCGGTATGAAGCCTTGTCGGGGTTGGCTGGTTTTTACGCCAATCAATACAGCGGGCGTTTCTATCCGAATGATGGGATTGCCCCACACGTTACCGGCTATGTGGGCGCGATCCAGGCGGAAGAAAAGGATGAATACCTGCGGCAGGGTTTCAGAATCGACGATCGGGTTGGCCGCGCGGGTCTCGAACTGTGGGGTCAGCCGTACCTGTTGGGCCAGCGCGGGGCTGATTTATATGTCAACAACCCGCAGGGCAGCCCGGTGACCCGCCTGGCCCAGGTTGAGGCGCGGCCCTCTCAGTCGATCTATATGACTATCGACGGCGACCTGCAGATCGAGGCGCAGAAGGCAATCGCCGGGTTCAGTGGCGCGCTGGTTGTTCTCGAGCGTGATACCGGCCGGGTTCTGGCAATGGTATCTTCGCCCGGGTTCGATCCGAACGCATTCGAGTTCTTGAATTACAACAGCAACCCGCTGCTGGGGATGATCAACGGCGACGGCCAGGCGCGCCTGTATAACCGGGCGACTGGCAATGGCTACCCACTGGGTTCGGTTTTCAAGATCATCAGCATGGCGGCGGCCCTGGAATCGGGTATTTTCCAGTACGATGATACCTACGACTGCCAGTACTTTTTCACCGAAATCCCTGGCGTGGAGTTGCGGGATTGGACGTACGATAAAGACCTCGACCCGAGCGGCCTTCTAACCCTCCAGGAAGGCCTGATGCGCTCGTGCAACCCATGGTTCTACCGCATTGGCATGGAACTGTTTCGCCAGGGCAAGACCAATTATTTAAGCGAAATGGCCCGCGGCTTTGGCCTGGGTAGCCCAACCGGGATTGACCAGGTGGCCGAGGAGGCGGGCAATATTCCTAATCCCCCCGACGAACTGACCAATGCCCGGATTGCCATTGGCCAGGCCGAAGTGCTGGTGAACCCGCTCCAGGTGGCGCGCTTTGTGGCGGCGGTTGGTAATGGTGGCACGCTCTATCGCCCACAGGTGGTTGAGAAGATTGTTGACCCGGACGGAAATGCCGTGCTTTCGTTCCAACCAGAAGCGCAGGGTCAGTTGCCGGTCTCACCTGAAAACCTGGCCGTCATCCAGGAAGCGATGCGCTGGGTTGTCAGCAGCTCGCGCGGCACAGCTCAACGGGTTTTCTCCGGCTTTGGGATCCCCGTTCACGGCAAGACTGGCACGGCTGAAACGGACCTTGGCGTGCCGCATGCCTGGTTTGCCGGCTATACGGATGCGGGCCGGGAAGATCGCCCTGATATCGCCTTCGCGGTCATCGCCGAATACGCCGGTGAAGGTTC
This sequence comes from uncultured Anaerolineaceae bacterium, assembly GCA_964490575.1. Taxonomy (GTDB): domain Bacteria; phylum Chloroflexota; class Anaerolineae; order Anaerolineales; family Anaerolineaceae; genus DSYU01. The sequence goes on from CAZBDC010000013.1 coordinate 34,550, forward strand.
CGATATCGCCGCGCCGATTGCGCGCCGGCTCCTGGAAGTCTACTTTCTGGGGCAGCCACAGCGTATTTATCCCTGGGAGTCGCGCATCAACGTCACCCGAACGCCCACGCTGGAGTTCACCGAAACACCCGTAGGCGCTTCGCCGGGATCCTCAGGGGGCGAGGGAGGATCGGGCGACGAGGGCGGGGACGGCGGGTTCAACCTGCGGACGGCTACGCCATCGCCATGAGCGAAGCGCTCCTGCCTGGCTGGGTCACTCGCATGCAGTCTGGTTTCATCACGGTTGAGACGGAAACAGACGGCGCGGTCGTCTGCCGGTTGCGCGGGCGGCTGAAACGGAATCGCTTTACGGGTGACATCATAGCCATTGGAGATCGGGTCAGCATTGTTCGCCTTGCAGACGGCGGTGGGATGATCGAGCAGATCGAGCCGCGCAGCCACGAGCTTTCGCGCATGGCGCCCACGCCGCGCGGCGAATATCGCCAGGTCCTGCTGGCCAACCCCGACCAGGTATTACTGGTATTTGCCTGTGCACAGCCGGAGCCCCGCCTGCGCATGCTGGACCGGTTCCTCGTCATCTGTGAAAAAGAGAAGATCCCGGCCCTGGTTGTGGCTAACAAGGTTGACCTGGTCGGCGCGGCGGCGGCTGAAGATATCTTCGGCGGCTACGCAAAACTGGGCTACCCGGTGATTTATACCGCCGTGCGGGGTGGGAAAGGCGTCGCACCAGGCCTGGGAGTGGAGAACCTGCACCGGGCCCTGGTGGGAAAGATCTCCGGGCTGGCCGGGCCGTCTGGCGTGGGCAAGTCCAGCCTGCTCAATGCCATCCAACCCAACCTGGGGCTGGCGGTCCGGACGGTCAGCGAGGCGACGACCAAAGGCCGCCATACCACGGTGGTGCGGGAGATGTTCCCCCTGCTGGACGGAGGATACGTCGCGGACCTGCCGGGGTTGAAATCTCTGGCGCTGTGGGATACCGAGCCGGAGGAATTGGATGGGTACTTTCCCGAACTGCGCGACCTGGTGGCCGAATGCCAGTTCAATGACTGCACCCACCGGGGCGAGCCGGGCTGTGCGGTGCGCCAGGCGGTGGCCGAGGGGCGGGTGGCCCAGCCCCGCTACGAGTCTTACCTGCGGCTGCGCTTTGGGGAAACAGAGGAAGCTATCTGATCCCGGGGGCAAGCCAGCCCCGGATCCTGTACTGTGATGAAAAATGGTAGAATCCAACCCTGCGCGTACCATAAGTTGGCCGCGTTGAAGACATTATTGAAAACCTTGAAAGGGTTTGCATGCGCTTTCTGAAGCATTCTTTCATTTTGTTCATTCTGGCATTCCTGGCAGCCTGCCAGTCGACCCCGGTGCTTCCTACGGCTATACCGGGCGTTCCGACCGCGGCAGTCACCGCGCCGATCCCCACGACCGCGCCCATCCCGACGGCTACCGCCGGCCCGGTCAACACGCTGGTTGTTTGCACACAGGCGGAGCCGCAGACTCTCTACATTTACGGCAGCTCTTCCGGCAGTATGTGGAGCGTGCTGGAAGCCGTCTATGATGGGCCGTTCGACACGCGCGGTTTTTCCAGCCAGCCGGTGATTCTGCAGAAGATCCCCAGCCTGGCGGATGGCGACGCCGTTCTACGCCAGGTGACGGTGCAGGCCGGCGACAGCGTGGTGGATGTGAATGGCAGCCTGGTAGCGCTGGCAGCCGGGACACAGGTGCTCCCGTCCGGGTGCAGCAGCCCCGACTGCGCGATTGCCTGGGATGGCGCCAGCCCGCTATCGCTGGACCAGCTGGTTGTCACCTTCAAGCTGCGCGAGGGGATCACCTGGTCGGACGGCGAGCCGCTGACTGCCGGTGATTCGGTCTTCTCCTACAGCCTGGCCGCGGATCCGGCCACGCCGGCTTCACGCTACCTGACCGACCGGACCCTTTCATATAAAGCTTTAGACCCGCTCACCGTCGAATGGACCGGCCTGCCCGGGTTTTACGAGCAGCGTTTCGGGACCTTCTTCTGGCTGCCGCTTCCGACCCACCTCCTGGGCAGCAAAAGCGCCGCGGCGCTGCTGACGGACCCTGCCGCGACGCGCTCGCCGCTTGGCTGGGGGCCTTATGTGATCGAAGAGTGGACGGCCGGCGACCATATCACCATGCGGAAAAACGAGCGCTACTACCGCGCCGCAGAAGGGCTGCCGGCCTTTGATACATTGGTTTACCGCTTCATCGGTGAGGCAGCGGATGGGAACCTGAACGCCCTGCTGTCCGGCGAGTGCGACGTGATCGACCAGAATATGCAGTTTCTGGAGATGCTGCCCGGCCTGCTCGAGCGCGAGGCGCAGGGCAAGCTGGTTACGCATGTTGGACAGGGCCCGGAGTGGGAGCACCTCGACTTTGGCGTCCGGCCGGCCTCCTACGATGATGGGTATGACCCGTCTGCCGGTGACCGGCCCGACCTGTTTGGCGATGTACGCGTCCGGCAGGCGTTTGCCTACTGCATCGACCGGGAGACGATCATCCAGAATTTCCTCTACCGGCGCTCGATCGTCCCAAACGGGTATTTGCCCCCTTCGCACCCACTTTACCTGGAGGACCTGGCGGCTTATCCTTTCGACCCCGAACAGGGCAGCCGGCTGCTGGATGAGGTGGGCTGGAAGGATAGCGACGGCAACCCGGATACCCCGCGCGTGGCGGTGGGAGTGGCCAATGTGCCGGATGGAACGGCTCTAACGGTGACCTATCAGACCACCGAGGCAAAGCTGCGCCAGAACGTGGCCCAGGCTGTGGCGGCCAGCTTAAGCGCCTGCGGTATCGGGACCCGGCTGGCGTTCCAGAACCCGGGGCTGCTGTTTAGCCCAGGCCCGGATGGGACGGTCTTTGGCCGGAAGTTCGACCTGGTGCAGTTCTCCTGGGAAGCCGGCCCGCGGCCCAACTGCCTGCTGTATGCATCCTCGCAGGTTCCGGCGCAGGGCAATTTGTGGACAGGTCCCAACGTGACCGGCCTGGCCAGCGCCGGCTTCGATGCGGCCTGCGCGGCGGCCTATTGGGCCCGCCCGGACGACGCCGATTACGCTCAGCGGAACCGCCAGGTGCAGGAGGAGTTTTTGCGCGAGGTCCCGGCCATTCCACTTTACTTCTATCCCAAGATCGCGATTTCCAGGCCGCAGGTGTGCGGGCTGGAGATGGATGTTACTGCGCGCAGTATCCTATGGAACATCGAGGCGCTCTGGTGGGGGAGTTGCAAGTAACGATAAGCGATATTTATAGTAAATACTATACTTTTGGGTAACTTGACTTCCAATTTATAGTATGCTATATTACCAAATGCCCGTATTCTATATTGTTAAAAAAGAGGAGTCGGGATCCTCTTATAAAAACAAGGAGGTGATCCACCCAGGGATAATCTGACCATCGCTTGGATTGTCTTGTTTTTCTAAACCCCTATTAAATGCCAATTTTGTTAGGAGGAGAACCTTTCATGAAGCACAACAAGTTTATGCTGGTTTTGGCGTTTGTTGTCATGGCCTCAATGGTCCTGTCAGCGTGCCAGCCCCAGACCATCATCCAGACGGTCGAAGTCGAGAAAGTCGTCGAAGTTGAAAAGACCGTTGAGGTTGAGGTCGAGGTCGAGAAAATCGTTGAGAGCACCAAGATTGTGGAAGTCGAGAAGGGTGCCTTCACCACGCCTCACCCGATTTTGGGCGATCTGAAAGTTCGCCAGGCCATGGCGACCTGCACCAACAAAGCCGATGTGGCCAAGGCCGGTTACCCGCTGCTGAGCGACGAGCAGGCGCAGGCCCTGGTGATGGATACCTTCATCCCCAAGGATCACTGGGCTTACGCTGGCGATGAGAATATCACCCTCTACCCGTTCAGCGTCGACAATGGTAAAGCCCTGCTCGCAGAGGCGGGCTGGACCGACACCGACGGCGATGGGATCATGGATAAAGACGGCGTCCCGCTGACGCTGAAATTCTCCACCACCACCGCGGCCTTCCGCGTGGCCTGGGCGGCTGTCTGGGAGAAGCAGATGGCTGACTGCGGTATCCAGATCCTGCGCTCGCATGTCCCCGCTTCCTGGTGGTTCGGCGACACGACCGGCCTGCAGGTGCGCGACTTCGAGTTGGGCGCTTTTGCCTGGGTTGGCCAGGCGGACCCCGGCGGCGTGACTCTGTGGGGCTGCGAAATGATCCCGCTGCCTGAGAACAACTGGCAGGGCCAGAACTACATGGGCTGGTGTAACGAAGCTGCTTCTTCTGGCATCAAGAACGCGAATAATACGCTTGACCAGGAAGAGCGCAAGAAGTGGTACACCGTCGTCCAGCAGGAATACACCAAGGACGTCCCCGCCATCCCGCTGTTCAACCGCACCGAGACCTTCTCGTACGCGTCTGACCTGGTTGGCTTCAACCCGATCGAGGGCGAAGAGTACTATACCTATAATGTGTACGAGTGGGAAAAAGCCGGTTCCGATACGATCGTGATCGGCTTCACCCAGGAACCCGCCACCCTGTACGGCCTGGTTGAGAGCGCCATGGTGCGCGCCCTGGCTTCCAGCTTGATGGGCTTTGTTCGCTCCACCACAACCCTGAACTACACCTACGAGCCCTACTCGCTGGTTGACCTGCCTACCCTCGAGAACGGCCTGGCCGTGAACGTGGAAGTGGAAGTCAAAGAAGGCGATAAGGTCGTGGACGCCAATGGTGAGGTTGTCGAGCTGGCAGCCGGCATGACCGTCAAGGATTCGACCGGCGCGGACGTGGAATACACCGGCGGAACGGTCAAGATGATGCAGATCACCTCCACCTTCGACTATATCGATGACATCAAGTGGCAGGATGGCTCATCCCTTTCGCAGGAAGACCTGGAACTGGCCTACAAGACGGCCTGCGATCCTGAATCCGGCGCGACCTCCTTCTACGGTTGCGAGCGCGTCCAGGAAATCGTCTTCGACGGCACCAAGGAGACTATCACCTTCTACCCTGGTTTCCAGGATCCGCTGTACTTCACCTATGATTTCGGCTACGCTCCCGCCAACCAGCCGATCGAGTCGGCCGGCCCCTACCAGGGCAAGTTCCTGAAGGACGTGCCCGCCAAGGATTGGCCGACCCTGCCCGAGGTGGCTGAGAAGCCCTGGAGCTCTGGCCCGTATATCATCACCGAATGGGTCAAGGGTCAGCAGATGACCTTCGAAGCCAACCCCTACTTCTGGAAGGCTGAAGTCAAGACCCCCAAGATCATCATCTCCTTCATCTCCGCTGAAAACGCTGAAGCGCAGCTCCTGGGCGGCCAGGTGGATATTCTCGACTCCACCACCCTGGCTGGCCTGACCGAGCAGCTTGTCCAGGCTGAGGCTGACGGCAAAGTCAAGAACATCGTCAATGCCGGCGCGACCTGGGAGCACATCGATATGAATCTGTTCGTGAAGTAAAGAACGTTTTTACTTCATGATCAGTTAGTCGGATGAACAAGGGCAGATGTGGCCACCTTTGTAAGGAGGCCCATCTGCCCTTCGTAAGCTGATCTGGATTGTTGTTTGCGAGCGAATCCATCACCCCCGAATAACAGTCCAGGATCAGGGCCGCTGACGGGTTTTCGGACGGAGCGAGAATGACCAATTATTTGATTCGCCGTCTGTTCCAGATGGTGTTTGTAATCATCCTTTCTGCCATGGCATCCTACGCGCTGTTGAATCTGGCGCCGGGCGGGCCAACGCAGGGGCTGCGGCAGACGTCGCAGGTGGGGAAAAATCGCCTTACTGAGGAAGATATCCAGCGCATCCGCGCTTACTTTGAGCTTGACCTGTACTTGCCGTTTCGTTTTACCCGTTGGTTTATCGGCTGGCCAACCGGACCGATGAAGATTGGCAATACGGAACTTTTTAGCAATGTTGCGGTGGGGTGCGTGCGGGAAATCCAGGCTACCGTCCAGGATGCGCGCGGAAATATTTCGATCAAGACCGTTGGGTGCGCGCAGTACGAGTACCTGGCCGACCTGGAGGGCCGGCGTTCCTCTCGCGGGGTCTTGTTCGGCGATTTTGGCAATTCCTGGCGCCTGAACCGCGACCGCCCGGTCACGGACCTGCTTAGCAGCCGGTTGGAAAATACTTTGAAGCTGATGGGTACCTCCGCGCTGCTGGCGCTTTTCCTGGGTATCCCGTTGGGCGTGTATTCGGCGGTGCGGCAGTATTCCCGCTTTGATTATATTTTCACCACCATGGCTTTCATGGGCACGGCAATGCCGACCTTTTTCTTCGGCATCCTGGCGGTCCTGATCTTTTCGATCATCCCCTTCCGGGCCGGGATCTTTTACCTGCCGCCTGGCAGCGCCGAGGCCGTGCGCGACTACGTGATCCCCGGTCTGGGGAAAGTCGATGCGGGTTCTGTTCTGGATCAATTTTTGCACCTGGTTCTGCCGGTCGGCGTTTTGACGATCGTCAACGTAGCCGGTTGGAGCCGCTACATCCGCGCCAGCATGTTAGAGGTGCTGCGCCAGGATTACGTCCGCACGGCGCGCGCCAAAGGCCTGATCGAGCGGATGGTGATCATGAAACATGCCCTGCGCAACGGCCTGATCCCGTTTGTCACCCTGGTAGTGTTCACCCTGCCGGGCCTGATTGGCGGCGCGATTATCACTGAAACCATCTTCTCGTGGCCGGGCATGGGCCGCCTATACTTCCTGGCGCTGGGCGACTCGGATTACCCGGTGGCCATGGCGATCCTGTTCATTATCGCCGTGCTGACCGTCTTCGCCACCCTGCTGCGCGATATCCTATACACCGTCGTCGATCCCCGCATCCGGTTCTCCTAGAGGTAGGTAGCATATGAGCACTGCGACAAAAGCTGTTTCACTGGATGCGGAAGGCATCACCGTCAAAGAGGAAAGCCCCGGCAAGGTCGTCTTCCGGCGCTTTCGCAAGCATAAGCTGGCGATGGTGGCCCTGTTCGTCATTTCGTTTATTTTTATCGTTTCGTTCTTTGCCCAATCGCTGGCGCCGTTTGAGCCGGACGCGGTGGATGTGAACAACCGCTTTGCGATGCCAGGAGCAGTCGACCCGGCTACCGGCGCCCGGCACATCCTGGGCACCGATAATATCGGCCGCGACTACTTCTCGCGCCTGTTATACGCCGGGCGCATCTCGCTCTCGGTCGCCATCCTGGCGGTGCTGATCTCGGAAACCATCGGGGTGGTCTTTGGGGCAATCTCGGGTTTCTACGCCGGCGTGGTCGATGCCGTGCTCATGCGGGTGGTTGAGTTCATGCTCACCATTCCCCAGCTCCCGCTGCTGTTGATCGTTTCTTCGATGCTTTTGCGAAACCCGGACCTGGTGCCTTTCCCAGATTTTCTATTGAATACCCTGGGCAGGATCATGCTGCTCAGGCCAAACGACGTTCGCCAGGCCCTGATTATCGTCATCATCCTGGCCGGGTTTGGCTGGCTCGGCTCGGCCCAGATCATGCGCGGGATGGTGATGGCGCTGCGCGAGCAAACCTTCGTCGAAGCAGCGCGCTCGCTGGGCGCCTCAAACAGCCGCATTATCTTCCTGCACATGATCCCCAACGCTCTGGCGCCCATTATCGTCAGCGCTTCGCTGGGCCTGGCCGGTTATATCATCACCGAGGCTTCTCTCTCGTTCCTCGGCTTTGGCATCCAGGATCCTATCCCGACCTGGGGGAATATGCTCTCGGGCACCCAGGCCTATATGCTGGACCGGCCCTGGCTGCCGCTGGTCCCTGGCCTGCCGATCTTCCTGTGTTCGTTGTGTTTTAACTATATCGGCGATGGCCTGCGCGATGCGCTCGACCCGCGCTTGAAGATGTAGGGTAAGGGCTTGCGCCATTCACCGTTCTGTCAATCCTGGAATTAGCGAGGTAGCGCGTGGACGACAACAATAACCGGCCTCTCCTTGAGGTCAAAAACCTGAAAACATATTTTTACACCGAAGATGGCGTGGTCAAAGCCGTGGACGGTGTCGATTTTTACGTCAAACAAGGCGAAGTCCTGGGCCTGGTGGGCGAATCGGGCTGCGGCAAAAGTGTGACTTCGCTTTCAATCATGCGGCTGGTGGGTGTGCCGGGAAAAGTCATTGAGGGAGAGATCTTCTTCAGTGGTAAGGATCTGCTCAAAGTCCCCGAATCTGAGATGGTCCAGGTGCGCGGCAACTCGATCTCGATGATCTTTCAGCAGCCGCAGTCCAGCCTGAACCCGGTTTTTACGGTCGGGAACCAGGTGGCTGAGGTCTTGCAGATCCACCAGGGACTGGATAAAGAAGCTTCCTGGCGCCGGGCGGTCGAGCTGCTCAGCATGGTGGGGATCCCAGACGCGGTGAACAAGGCCAAAGCGTTCCCGCATGAGATGTCCGGTGGGCAGGCCCAGCGTGTGATGATTGCCATGGCGCTGGCGATGGCCCCCGAGTTGTTGATTGCCGACGAACCCACGACGGCCCTGGATGTCACCATCCAGGCTCAGATCCTGGACCTGATGCGCGAGATGCGCACGCGCCTGGGGACCTCGGTGATTCTGATCACCCACGACCTGGGAGTCATCGCCGAGATGGCCGACCGGGTGGCGGTGATGTACGCGGGCCGGATCGTCGAACAGGCCGAGGTCAACAAGCTGTTCGAAGCGCCGTTGCATCCCTATACCCAGGGCCTGATCGGCTCGATCCCGATCCTGGGGCGGGTGACCGATAAGCTGGATGTGATCCCCGGCTCCGTACCGAACCTGATTAACCTGCCGCCGGGCTGCCAGTTTGCGGCGCGCTGCCGGCTGCGTGAGAAGTACGACCTGGGCATTTGCACGGAACTTGAGCCCGAGCTGGTTGAAATTCGCCCCGGGCATGATGTGCGCTGCTGGCTGTATGTCAGTCATGGCGAGCACCAGGCTCCCCTGGAAGCCGCTGCTATCCCCGCCGAGAAGTGAGGCATTTATGAGTGAGTATACATTGAATGGTGCGAAAGACCTGGTTAAGGTCAAAAACCTGGTTAAATATTTTCCGGTGCGGGGCGGCCTGCTGCAGCGGGTGGTGGCGCAGGTCAAGGCGGTCGAGAACGTCAGCTTTACCGTAAAAGAAGGCGAGACGCTCGGCCTGGTGGGTGAGTCGGGCTGCGGAAAGACGACCGTTGGCCGGACAATGCTGCGCCTGACGGAACCGACCTCGGGCGAAGTTGAGTACGAGGGCGTCAATGTGTTAAGCCTGCGCGGGCGAGACATGAAGGCCATGCGCCGCCAGATGCAGATTATCTTCCAGGACCCGTACGCATCCCTGGATCCGCGCATGCCGATTGGCGAGTCGGTCATGGAAGGGCTCAAAATTCACGGCATCGGCACGCCGCGCGAGCGCTTTGATTTGGCCATTGAGACCCTGCGCAAAGTGGGCCTGGAAGATTACCATGCTCGTCGCTACCCGCACGAATTCTCCGGCGGGCAGCGCCAGCGCATTGGGATTGCCCGCGCCCTGGCGCTCCAGCCCAAGTTTATCGTCTGCGATGAACCCGTCTCGGCCCTGGATGTGTCGATCCAATCGCAGGTGCTGAATATCCTCAAGGACTTGCAGAAAGAATTTGGTCTGACCTATCTGTTCATCGCCCATAACCTGAGTGTGGTCGAACACATTTCTGACCGGGTGGCGGTGATGTACCTGGGCAAGATGGTTGAACTGACCGGGCGCGAAGAGCTGTTCCGCACGCCGCTTCACCCCTACACCCAGGCGCTGATGTCGGCGATCCCGATCCCGGATCCGAAGATCCGCCGCGAGCGGATCATCCTGTCCGGCGATGTCCCCAGCCCCTTAAACCCACCTTCTGGCTGCCGGTTCCACCCGCGCTGCCCGGTGGCGATGGAACATTGCAAAGTGGAAGAGCCGCCCTTCAAGGAAGCCAGCCCGGGGCATTGGGTAGCCTGCTGGCGGGTTGCCTGAGAACATTGTTGGGATGAGACGCGTCTTAATTGTTGATGATTCGATCGATCTGGGTAGATCGCTGCAGGATGCCTTAAAGATTACGTATCCTGATATCTCTGTCGCTGTGGTTCCCTCGGCTGAAGAGGCCTTGCTTGTTTCGACCCGCTTCTCATTCGACCTGCTGGTGACTGATCTGCGCCTGCCGGGGATGAATGGCCTGGAGCTGATCCGCAAGATTCGGGTTCGCCAGCCAGGCATCCGGGTGATCCTGATGACAGCCTTGATGCCCGAGGATATGCTCGTTCGCCAGAAAGAGGACGTAAAGCCGGAGATTTTTATCCGCAAGCCGCTGACCGCGTCTGTTTTTCTCGAGGCGGTCGATCAGTTGATTGGTGATCCGGCTCCGGCAGATCCGCCGTCTTTGGAGCCGGGTGTTCATCCGGTGTCCGCCGTTTCGGCGTCTGCCCCTCCGGCGCCTGCCGGGCAGGCCGATCTGGTATTGGACGAACTTGCTGCGATCATGCCGGGCGAGCCGGCTGAGCCTAACCCCGAGCGTGTCCAAAAGATGACCGGGCGGCTTACCCCGCCGACCGATCAGGACCCACAACCCGAGGAAACCGGGTTGTCTGGCCTGCTGCGCGAGCTGCGCGTCCGTTCCGGGGCCCTCTCCGCGTTCCTGCTGGACGAGCGCGGTCGCCCGGTTGCCCGGGCCGGGGACCTGCCGGGTGGCGCGCTGGAAGAGCAACTCGCGTCACCGGTAATGGCGGCGCTCAGCGCCGGGGAGAAGGTATCTTACCTTCTAGGCCAGACTTCCTACCAGGCGGTACAGGCTTACCGGGGAACAGACCTGGACTTGGTCCTGGCGCCGGTCGGTCAGTACGCGTTAGTCGTGGCGCTGAAACCGGGGCGCTCCGCCCTTCGCCTGGCCCTGGTTTTTGAGGAGGCCCTCAGCGCCCAGGCCGAGCTGGGCAGCACACTGGAATCCATGGGACTGCGCTTGCAGTCTGTCAGGGAAGCGGCTGCTCCACAGGAAAACCTGGCCCAAATCGGCGCGCCCGGCCAGTCAGCCGAGCCCGAAATCCCGCCTTCTGTTTTAGAAACGCCGCTTGGGCAGGACCAGGAGCTGGAGAAATTAGAAGCCCTTTTCTTAAAGAAGAATACCGGCCAGTTGAACCTGGAAGATCCGGATTCTTTCTGGGATTCGGCCGAGCTAAAGGAAGGGGACGCGGTTTCATCGTCGGGAGTATTGAGTTTTGAACAGGCTCAAAAATTGGGCCTCTTCCCGCCGGACGAAGAAGAGCATCGGCAGTAACTGCGCCCGGCCCGCTTCGCTATTGCCAGAATAGGGGTTTTTGGGTAAAAGGACCCCGCAAGGGAGGCGGTTTGCATACTGGGGCGTGGTGCAATGGCAGCACACCAGACTTTGGATCTGTGGATCTTGGTTCGAATCCAGGCGCCCCAGCCTCTTATGTGCTGACGATTGCATTCATGAAAGCTGAAGCTCTGCCGGGAACTTGGCCCGCCAGATTCTGGTGTCTGGTGATCGAAATGTTGACGGGCTTTGCGCCATCAGGTTTTCGTGGCGCACAGTCCGTTTTGCTTTCTTCAATTTGTCGTTCAAGCGTTCAGTTTTTTGCCGGGCCGGCAGACCACAAAAGCGGCCAATCAGGTTTTCGGAATTCGTTCGTTGTGTGTGGGCGACTCAGTCGCCCACACACAACGATACAAGTATCAAAAAAGGTCTGATCAGTGAGCGGGATACTCTGGATAACATTTGTTAGTTTGTTTGTCCTGGATTTGCTGCTGGCGGCGCTGCGAGCCAGCATGCTCAACACGCGTATGCCGCTGTTAATTTCCTTGCGGGCCCAGTATCCGGAAGGAGTGGAGCGCACGATTGCCTTATTGGGCAAGCCGCGCTTCCGGATTTCGCTGGGGCTGATCGTGGTGGTTGTACATTATATGCTGTTGGGAATCGCGATCTGGTTGTTCCTCGTGTATGTTAAAACTGCTCTGCAGCCAGGCTGGGCGCTGGCGCTGCTGGCCCTGGCTGGTTTCGCCTTGCTGGTTGTCGAGTACGCCTTACAGGGGGTGATCTTACCGCGGGCTGAAACCTGGGCGGTCCGGTTTTCGGGGCTGGCCAGCCTGATCGACATCATATTGGCGCCGTTTTCGGCGCTGCTGAGCCTGCTGTTGGGTTCGTCGGCCATGCTTGAGCGGCGGCTCAGCCCGGTGACAGAAGATGAGCTAAAATCGTGGGTCGAAGAAGGCCAGCCAGAAAGCACCCTGGAACAGGGCGAGCGGCGCATGATTTATTCGATTTTTCATTTTGGTGATACGCTGGCCCGTGAAATCATGGTGCCCCGCATCGATATCCTGGCGCTGGATGTGCACACGCCTTTAGAAGAAGCGATCATGGCATTGAACAAATCTGGCCACTCGCGCGTGCCGGTATTTGAAGAAACGATCGATAATATCATTGGCCTGATCTATGCGAAGGATTTGCTGCGGGTCCACCTGGAGGGCCAGGACATGAATTCGCTGCGCAGTATGCTGCGCCCGGCCTACTTTGTGCCGGAGGCCAAGAAGGTTGACGAACTGCTGCGCGAAATGCAGGCGCGCAGTGTACATATGGCCCTGGTTGTGGACGAATACGGCGGGATTGCCGGGCTGGTCACCATGGAGGATATTGTCGAAGAAATTGTCGGGGAAATCCGAGACGAGTATGACCAGAGCGAGGAGCAGTTGTTCGAGCAGGTGGGTCCGGATGAGTACCTGTTTCACGGTCGGATTGACCTGGACGATTTTAACGGGGTGATGGGTGCGCACCTGCCAAGGGATGCGGCCGATACATTGGGAGGTTTCATTTACAGCCAGATTGGCCGGGTTCCAGTGGGCGGCGAGCAAATCCAGGTGGAAAACTTGACCCTGACGGTTGAGCAGGTCAGCGGTCGGCGCATCCGCCGGGTGCGGGCCATTTCCCAGTCGTCCGTCCTGGCTGATTCAGAGGAGAAAGACAGTGGCAGTAGCAACAATCAAGGATGAAGAACGCCAGCGGTTGGTTGAGGCCGCCATCCAGGCCCGGCGCTGGGCTTACGCTCCTTACTCGAATTATGCGGTTGGCGCGGCGGTGCTGACCGATTCGGGTAGGATGTACGATGGCGTTAATGTGGAAAACGCGGCTTACCCGACCGGCATCTGCGCCGAACGGGTTGCCCTGTTTAAGGCGATCTCCGAGGGCGAGCGAAGTTTTGTGGCCCTGGCGGTGGCGACATCGAACGGGGGGACGCCCTGCGGCTCCTGCCGCCAGGTCATGGCTGAGTTTGGCGTGGATATGCTGGTGTTGATTGCCGATTCGACCGGCAAGATCGTCAGCGAAATGACCGTTGCCGAGCTGCTCCCTGGCGCGTTCTTGCCTGGCGACCTGACCAAAGCGTGAGCACCCGTTGATCAAGAAATCATCTGCTATCTGGCCCGCGGGCCTGGTTGGGTAAGATGCCACCCGCTGAACGAACGCTGCGCACTGAGGTGGTAGTGCTACGCCATACCGATTGGGGCGAAGCAGATCGCCTGCTGGTCCTTTTCGGCCGTGAGGCTGGGAAGATGCGCGCGGTTGCCAGGGGGGTTCGTAAGCTCCGCTCGCGTAAGGCCGGACACCTGGAGCCTTTTACTCAGGTGAAACTGCTCCTGGCCCGCGGGCGTGACTTTTGGATCGTAACCCAGGCCGAGACAGTCGATGCTTTCTTGCCGATCCGAGAGGATTTGCTACGTACGGCTTATGCCGCCTATGCGATTGAGTTGATTGACCGGTTCACTTATGAGGAGGGTGAGAATCGCGGCCTGTACTATCTGCTGGTGGAAACTTTGCAGCGCATAGCGCATTTATCGGACCCTTTTCCGGCCGTGCGGTATTATGAAATTCGCCTGCTCGATCTGCTCGGCTTCCGACCGGACCTGAACAATTGTGTTCAATGCCAGGCAGAAATCAAGGCGGAGGACCAGTTCTTTGACGCTGCCCTGGGCGGGGCGCTGTGCCCGCGCTGTGGAGCCAATTTCCCCACCGCCCGGCCGGTGACGATGCGGGCGCTTAAGGCGCTCCGGCATTACCAGCGCAGCACTTTCCGGGAAGCATATCGACTCGCGCTTACACCTGAACTGAAACATGAAGTGGAAGGGTTGTTGAGCCATTACCTCACCTTTTGGTTAGAGCGCAAGCTAAATACCCCGGCTTTTTTGCGTGAAGTCCGCCGGGATTATACTTCTGGGGAGTAAATCCCCGGGGATTGAATAACCAATAAACTTTATCGTGGGAGCATTCATGAGCCAGCCGTTAGACTTTCAATCGATCATCCTCAACCTGCAGCGTTATTGGGGCGAACAGGGCTGCCTGATCTGGCAGCCGTATTACACCCAGGTGGGGGCCGGAACGATGAACCCGGCCACTTATTTGCGCGTCCTGGGGCCTGAGCCGTGGAATGTGGGGTATGTAGAACCCTCGATCCGCCCGGATGATGGCCGTTATGGCGAAAACCCTAACCGGCTGCAGCAGCATTACCAGTTCCAGGTGATCTTAAAGCCCGATCCCGGCAATCCGCAGGAGCTGTACTTGCGCTCGCTGGAGTCGTTGGGCATCGATCCGCGCAAACATGATATCCGCTTTGTTGAGGATAACTGGGAATCGCCTGCGCTGGGTGCCTGGGGCCTGGGCTGGGAAGTCTGGCTGGATGGCCAGGAGATCACCCAATTTACCTACTTCCAGCAGGCCGGTGGGCTGGTCCTGGAGCCGGTCTCAGTGGAGATCACGTATGGGTTGGAACGGATTGCCATGGCCTTGCAGGGGGTCCGTCATTTCCGCGGCCTGCGTTGGAACGGCGAGCGGAAGTATGGCGATGTGAACCTGCAGGGCGAGCAGGAGCACAGCAAGTACTATTTTGAGGTCGCGGATGTGGACCGCCTGCGGCAGATGAACAACCTGTTTGAGGCAGAAGCCGAAGCGGCCCTGGAGAATGGGCTGGTGCTCCCGGCCCACGATTATGTGCTCAAGTGCTCGCACACTTTTAATATTCTCGATACACGCGGCGCAGTTGGCGTGACCGAGCGCCAGGCCATGTTCGCACGGATGCGGGAGCTTGCCCGGCGTGTAGCGGAAGCCTATGTTAAACAGCGCGATGCGCTCGGCTATCCCTGGCTGGAGACGGCCCGCCCGGCTGCCAGTTCAGACGCCCGCCCGGCAGGTGAGTCACCGGCAATCTCTGCGGTTGACGATGCCCCCGCCGCCTTTATTTTTGAAATTGGGACAGAAGAACTGCCGGCTGCCGATCTGGATGCTGCCCTGGCGCAGCTAGGCGAACGGGTGCCCTCTCTGCTGGACGAACTGCGCCTGGCGCATGGTGAGATCCAGGTGTTCGGCACCCCGCGGAGGCTGGTTGTGTCGGTTCTTGAGCTGGCTGCCCGCCAGCCTGACCGGGTTGTGGTGGTGAAGGGCCCACCGGCCAGCCGCGCTTACGATGCTGCTGGCCAGCCAACCAAAGCGGCTGAAGGGTTTGCGCGGGGCCGTGGGCTGGCAGTAAGCGACTTACAGGTCCGCGAAGTGGACGGCGGTCGTTATGTGGTGGCTGAAATTCAGGAGCCAGGCCGGCCGGCTGTGGCAGTTCTGGCTGAGGCTTTACCAGGGCTGGTGGCTGGTTTGCGTTTCGATAAAGCCATGCGCTGGAATGCCAGCGGGGTGGCCTTTTCTCGTCCGGTCCGCTGGCTGCTGGCTCTGTTTGGAGAACAGATTATCTCATTCAGTTATGCCGGGCTGGCGTCCGGTCGTGAGACGCGCGGGCTGCGCTTCAACGACCCGGAGATGGTTGCGATCCGGCAGGCGGGCGATTACCTGGCTGTGATGCAGCAGCAAGGGATCATCCTTGACCCGGCTGCGCGCCGGCAGGTGATCGCTGAACAGGTGGCTCGCCTTCAGCGCGAGGTGGGAGCGTCAGAGAACATCGATTCTGCCCTGCTCGATGAGGTCACGCAGCTGGTTGAAGCTCCGACTGCCCTGCGAGGAAGTTTTGACCAGGAGCACCTCAAGCTTCCACCCGAAGTGTTGATCTCCGTGATGAAGAAGCACCAGCGCTATTTCCCGGTCCATGCTGCCGATGGCCGGCTGATGCCCTATTTCATCGCCGTCCGGAATGGCAGCGACCAGTATCTGGACGTGGTGACCGATGGCAACGAGCAGGTCATCCGCGCCCGCTTCGCGGATGCTGCCTTCTTTATCAGTGAGGATCTCCAGCGCAAACTGGAGGATTATCTACCGCGCCTGGCCACGCTGACCTTCCAGGTCAGGCTGGGCTCGATGCTGGATAAGAGCCGGCGCATCGAGCGCCTGGTGGACCGGTTGATCCCCCTGTTTAACCTGGACAACCAGGAAGGCCAGGTGGCCCGCCGGGCGGCTCATCTCTGCAAGGCTGACCTGGTCACCAATATGGTCATTGAAATGACCTCGCTGCAGGGAATCATGGGGCGATATTATGCGCTCCATTCAGGCGAAAGCGAAGCCGTGGCCGGGGTCATTTATGATCATTATCTTCCCCGCTTTACCGGGGACCGCCTGCCTGAAACCAGGGCCGGTCTGGTGATTGGCCTGGCGGACCGGCTGGACAGCCTGGTCGGTTTGTTCGCCGCCGGCCTGGCGCCTACGGGCACCCGCGATCCTTTCGCGCAGCGCAGGGCCGCCCTTGGGCTGGTCCAGATCCTTGGCCTGAAAGGGCTCGAATTTGATCTGCGCGAGGGCCTGCGCCTGGCATCCGCAGAACTACCGATCGAAGCCGGGCCAGAAACACAGGTGGCCTGCCTCGACTTTATTGTCGGGCGGTTGCGCAGCTATCTGCTTGAGTCGGACGAGGGATTCCGGTACGATGTGGTTGACGCCATCCTGGCCGAGCAGCAGGTCAACCCGGCCGGGGTGCTGCGCGGCGTCCGCGAGCTTTCGCGCTGGGTTGGGCGGCCTGATTGGTCAACCATTTTGCCCGCCTACGCGCGCTGTGTTCGCATCACCCGCGACCAGGCAGAGCAATTCGTGATCCGACCAGACGCATTTCAGGATCCGGTTGAGGGTGAACTTTACACAGCGGTGAAGGATGCTGAGATTGCTCAGCGCCAGCCTGGCTCGGTCGAGGAATTTTTCGCCGTTTTTGTGCCGTTGATCCCATTGATCAACCGGTTTTTTGAAGCGGTCCTGGTCATGGCCGATGACAGCGTCGTGCGGGCCAATCGCCTTGGCTTGCTCCAGCATATCTCGGCGCTGGCGCACGGTGTGGCGGATTTCTCCCGACTGGAAGGTTTCTAGACCGCATTCTGTGAGGCCGTCCAAACGTTCTTTTTGGACGGCCTCGTCAATGACCTTTACTTATACAGGGGGATCATCCAGTAGGTTTCGGCATCCCCTTCTGCCATCCAACCTTCCAGGTCCGCGTTTTTGACCTTCCACCAGACCCAATTATCGGCGCAAACCGGGCCGTCCAGGATGTTCATGCTGGCGCCCGGGTTGATTAAGCCCAGGATTTCTCCCTGGCGGTTGGGTTCTTTGCGCACGCGGTTCGGAATGGGCGGCTCTTTGGTAACATATGCAATATCCCCTACCTTGAGCCGCGATGTTGGACCGTCCAGGCAGGGTTTCCAGACGACCACCCGGGCGGTGGGGCTGGGGATGACGGTTGGCTGCACCGGGCTGCCGGTTGAGACCTGCCCGATCACCTGGTTTCGATCCGGGTCGATCTGGAACAATTGTCCGGTCTGCTGGCTGAACGCCCACACCGACCCGGCGCTGTCTGCCAGCCCAGACAGCGGGATCTGTAAATTCAGCTCACCCAGGATGGTATGGGTGCGCGGGTCAGCGTGCACCAGGTTGCCCCAGGGAGTGGCGGCCCACAGCCCGCTGGGCGCCAGGAGAAGCTCGGCGTAACCGGTTGGGCGGTTTTGTCTCACCGGGATCTCGCCATAAATCAGGCCATCCGGGGTGGCGTGAAAAATTTCCCCGTGCGCCGCCGAGAACAGCCACAGGCTGTCGGGTGTGACCGCCAGCGCTTCTGCCGGCAGCCATTCTGGCCCGTTGCGCAGTGGGACGATCATGCCCTGCCGTTTCTTCAGGTCATAGATTTGCAGGGGAGTGTCGATCAGGTTGTGTGAGAGCACCCACAGGGTGGTCCCGCTGATCGCCAGCCGGCTGACCGGCTGGACCGGCAGTTCGTCGAGGACCTGGTTGTCCTCCGGGTCAATCTTGACGACCAGGCCTGGCGGGAGGAGTTCTTCTTCCTGCCCGGGCGCCTGGCTGGTTAAGTCGAGGTAGCCGGTCATCCCAACCCAGACTGCCCCGGCGCCTACCACCAGCGTCTCAGCCTGTCCAGCCGGCAGGGGGATCGAAGTCACAACCCGATTGGTGGATGGGTCGATCCGGAATACCAGCTCATACTGCCGGTCCAGCACCCAAACGGCGCCTTCACCAGCCACCGCCAGCCCGGGCGCACCTTCGACTGGAATGGTGGCTGTGATTTGTTTGCTGGCCGGATCAAACCGTAGAACGACCCGGTCGGCGGGGTTGGCGATCCATAGGGGGGGACTGCTGCCTGCGAGAGCCACGCCGCTGGCTGAATCCTGCGGCGTGGGAAGCACCTGCCCGGCGCCAGACGACGGCATCGCAATCGTCGGCACCTGGGTGGGCAGGACCGGCTGCACCGGGTTGCCTGCACAGCCGGCGGACAGGGCCAGCACAAAGATCAGGGCGAGAGCTGAGGGGAGGATCTTCATATTTCCACCAAACTGGTATAATTTTAAGTCACAGGTGGAACGGATAAAAAATGTCAGTGATCGATGAGATAAAAGTTCGAGTTGATATTGTTGATCTTGTCTCTGAAACGGTGCAGATGCGCCGGACCGGCAAGAATTATACCGGCTTTTGTCCCTTCCACCCGAACTCGCGCACTCCGGCCTTTGTCGTTTTTCCCGATTCGGGCACCTGGCGTTGTTTTGGGGAGTGCAACGAGGGTGGAGATATCTTTAAGTTTATCATGAAGAAGGAAGGGCTGGACTTTCCCCAGGCTTTGCGCCTGCTGGCTGAACGGGCCGGGGTTGTCCTGACGCCGATGACGCCTGAGAGACAGGCCGAGGCAGACGAGCATGAGCGCCTGCGCGGGCTGCTGGAAGAAGCGGTCACCTTCTTTCGCCACCACCTGCTGAACACGCCGGCTGGCAAGCAGGCCATGGCTTACCTGCAAAAGCGGGGTCTCACGACGGCCACGGTTGAGACCTTTGGCCTGGGATACGCGCCGGAATCGTGGGACTCCCTGACCAATTACTTCACCGGTAAGGGCTTTAGCATTGACGAGTTGCTCCAGGCCGGCCTGGTGACAGAGCGCCAGAGCGGCGAAGGCGTCTATGATAAATTTCGCCACCGGGTGATGTTTCCAATCCGGGACGCGGCTGGCCGCATGGTGGGCTTTGGGGGCCGGATCCTCAATCCGGAGGATATCCCCAAATTTATGAATTCCCCACAGACGGCCCTGTTCGATAAAGGCCGTTTGCTGTATGCACTTGACCTGGCCCGCAAGGCCATCCGCACCCAGGATCAGGTCGTCATTGTGGAAGGCTACCTGGATGTGATTGCCCTGCACCAGGCCGGTTTCAACAACGTTGTATCGCCGATGGGAACGGCCCTGACGGAAGACCAGTTGCGCATGTTGAAACGGCTGACCCGCCGCATTGTGCTGGCGCTGGACCCCGATGCGGCCGGGCAGAAGGCCACCCTGCGCGGGCTGCAAATGGCCCGCCAGGCAATGGATCACACGACCGAAATCGCTTTTGATGCGCGCGGACTGCTGCGGAATGAGGCGCGCCTGGAAGCTGATTTGCGGGTGACCACACTGCCGGAGGGGTTGGACCCGGATGAGATCGTTTTACGCGATCCGCAGGAGTGGGCTCACATTGTCGAGGCGGCCCGGCCGATCGTCATTCACGTGATGGAAACCCTGGCAGATGGCCAGGATTTAGAAGATCCCAAGGTCAAGAGCGACATTGCCGGGCAGGTGCTGCCGCTGATCGAAGACGTGCTTGATTCGGTCGAGCGTGAGGCTTATCGCCAGCGCCTGGCCCGCTTGCTGCGCGTAGATGAACGCTCGCTGGTCAGCGCAAAATCACCTGCCCGCCCGGTCCGCCGCCGCTCGAGCGGCGGCGGCGCTGCTCGCCCAGAGGGGC